>JAKPIR010000024.1 GCA_029549705.1 Pseudomonadota bacterium
AAAATATTGAAGGTCAGCGCCTGCTCGATTTTGTATTCGCCTTGATGGCGCGCGTAAAGCGTCGAGAATTTTGGATTTGGTAATCGCCCCGCCTGCACAACGTCGGCCTCTGCAATACCTAAGGCGTACAACGAAGCCTGCAAGCCTTTGTTATTGAGTAGCGCAATCTGCACTGCGCCATCGGCATTTAAGGGCGCATTTAATAACGCACTGACACGTTCAGCTACAACGTTTTGCGAAGCTTCATCTTTTGGCCAAACAACATCTTGCTTAAGATGCGGTGCGGTTAGTGCTTGTACATCTGCCAAACCGCCATCGTTTGAAAAGGTTGCACAGCCAGTGAATAATAGGCTTAACAATGCGCCATAAAGCGCGAATTTACAATATTGCATATCAACTCCATCGGTATAAAACTATGATTCATGCCGGGCCGATCTGTAATGAAATAAAATACAATACATTACAAAGATGGCAGGCAGGTTTGGGCCTAGTGAATCAAACGATGGGTGGTTTTTGTGGCTGCGCGCGGGTTGGCGCGTGGTAGATTTCAACAAATGTAGAGATGACAGAAGACGTTGCTTGAAGCGCTGTAAGCGATATTTTCTCTTGCACAATCATTGAAAAGCAGGCAATACAGTGGCTACAATGCTGTGAACCTGCATGCGTATTTGATTTTTCATGCGATTGCTGGTCTTGCATGTTCTGGCAGTGTGCAGCATGACTGGCTTTTTCACTGACAATATGCGACGCTTGCTGGTCAGCAATCATTTCAGCCGCCATCATACTGCTTGCGTAAACCGTATCTGTAATAAATACTGTCAGCAGCAACATAATGAACGTGCGTATAAACTTGAGTGACAATCCCTGCATGAAGCTATTTAATCATAAAGACTAGCCAAGGTAAACTAACATGCAAAATACGCCGCCACCCAGATCACGTATACAGACAATCAGATGAGTTACGCTTATTACCAACTTCCAAATGGTCGCGTTGCCTGCATAGATGACGACTGTGACTTTCCGCCGCTTAACCATGCGCTCAAAGAACCCAATGGCCTGATTGCCATTGGTGGCGACTTATCATTACCGCGTCTGCTTAATGCTTATCAGCACGGCATTTTTCCGTGGTTTTCTGAGGGCGAACCTATCCTTTGGTGGAGCCCAAACCCGCGCATGGTGCTTTTTCCTGACGAACTCAAGATCTCAAATTCACTCAAAAAAACACTCAAAAATAAACCATTTGAAGTGCGCTTTAATACAGCATTTCGCCAAGTGATTAGCGCTTGCAGTCATACGCCGCGCGCAGACCAACCTGGCACATGGATTACGCAAGGCATTATCGACGCCTACTGCGCGCTACACGATGCAGGCTATGCTATCAGCGCCGAGTGCTGGCAAAATAACGTGTTGGTGGGCGGTTGCTATGGCGTAAAAATTGGCAAGATGTTTTACGGTGAAAGCATGTTTCATCATGTGACAGATGCGTCAAAAGTCGCTTTTGTGCATTTGGTACAGCAGCTCAAATCACAAGGCGTAGGTTTAATTGATTGCCAAATGAAAACAGCGCATTTAGCACGTTTTGGCGCCAAAGAAATACCGCGAGATGCGTTTTTTGAACATTTAACCGTACTGACCAAAAGCTAGCACGGCTTAATTGGAGCTATAATTTCGCCATGACTTTGCCCAATGACATGCCCTTACAAAAACTGCAGTTTTACGTGACAACGCCCTACGCTTGTGGCTATTTGCAAGGCAAGCTCGCGCAAAGTTTAATTGCCGCGCCACAATATCTGGTCAACGCGTCTGTATATAACAGTTTGATTCAACAAGGTTTTCGCCGTAGCGGCAATTTTGCGTATCGGCCACATTGCGAAAACTGCCAAGAGTGCATTCCTGTACGCATTGTGCTGAGTGATTTTGTGCCAAACCGCAGCCAGAAACGTGCCTACAAACAGCACCAACATCTTAGCACCGCCATCTTGCCTGTGGCTTTTTATGAAGAGCATTACGCGCTCTACCACGCCTATCAGCAAGCACGCCATGCAGAAAGCCTAGATAAAGCATCAGCGCAAAATGACGTAGAACAATACCGTAATTTTTTATGCCAAACCAATGTAGAGAGCGTACTGGTAGAATTTAGAGAAAACGGGCAACTCAAAATGGTGAGCGTGATTGATGTCGTCAGCGACGGCATTTCTGCGGTTTACACTTTTTATGAAGCGACAAAACGCGCCAGTATCGGCGAACCTATAAAACGTGCCAGTTACGGCACGTATAATGTACTTTGGCAAATCGAATGGGCAAAACGTCTGGCATTGCCGTATTTATATTTAGGCTACTGGGTGAAAGACAGCCAAAAAATGGCCTATAAACAAAACTTTCAACCGCAGCAAATGTTCATGGATGGAGAGTGGCGTTAGCCAAATTTGAGTTAATTTCTGACACTTTTTATGCGTAATTTCAGCAAGGATTTTTCTCGTTAAATTGCTTAAATTTTAAGCAATTTAACGTTCAACCTTTTTCGATGCTCTGCGAGCCTTTATTTACAAGGCTTCCAGAGCATAAAAATTTTCTCGATGATTTCAATAATGTAAAATGTTGTTAAAACAGCGTCATCTTTCAACCCTTAAATGATTCATCACTGCAACGAAAATCATAAATAAATTTTCCACAAAAACTAAAGTCGTCAACCTGTAGATAATTCTAAAGCCCGCCAAGCAGGTCACGGCAAAAATGTTACAATCGCACTTTTGATTTTTTAACGTTTGATACTCAAGCAACTTTCGTTTTGAAAAAACTAGTCATCTTTGGGGTGGGTTTAATTGGCGGCAGCGTTGCCCTTGCTTTAAAAAAAGCAGGCCACGCCACCTATATCGTTGGTGTTGGCCGTCGCCTTGATAGCCTTCAACTTGCAAAAAATTTAGGCGTGATTGATGCCGTTGAAACTGACGTGCGCGCCGCCTGCGAAGATGCTGATGTAATTCTGATTGCCG
This sequence comes from Pseudomonadota bacterium, assembly GCA_029549705.1. Lineage (GTDB taxonomy): Bacteria > Pseudomonadota > Gammaproteobacteria > Burkholderiales > Methylophilaceae > Methylotenera. The sequence continues at coordinate 2,994 of JAKPIR010000024.1, forward strand.
CACCCGTGGCCCAAACTGCAGGCATTCTAAAAAGCATACAGCCGCACCTGAATCACACTACCGTGGTCACCGACGCCGGTAGCACCAAGGGCGATGTGTTGGGAGCTGCTGAAGAAATTCTTGGCTCGCAAATACACCAGTTTGTAGGCGGCCACCCCATTGCCGGCGCAGAAAAAAGTGGTGTAACGGCCGCCACGACTGATTTGTTTATGGGTAAAAATGTGGTGCTCACCCCAACAGCTAACACCAGTCATGATGCGCTAGATAAAGTGAAAAATCTCTGGCTAGCCTGCGGCGCCAATGTGAGCAGTATGCCAGCCGATACGCACGATAGCATCTTTGCTTCCGTCAGCCACTTGCCGCATTTGCTCGCATTTGCTTTGGTCGATGACATTGCTGCGCGCCCCAACGCAGAGCAGCTTTTTAGCTTTGCCGCCAGCGGCTTTCGCGATTTCACACGCATTGCAGGCAGCCATCCTGAAATGTGGCGCGACATCAGCTTAGCCAACAAAACCGCGCTGCTCAAAGAAATTACGGCCTTTGAACAAGAGTTAGCGCAATTAAAACAATTACTTAACAATGAAGACGGTGAAGGTTTACAAGCCCTGTTTGAGCGTGCAAGCAAAGCGCGCAACCAGTGGGCCAAAACCAAGCTGCAATAACCCCGGCACCAGATAATCCATGGAACAACTTACCCTACCGGCCGCCCACCGCGCACAAGGCATCATCACCCTGCCAGGCTCAAAAAGCATTTCCAACCGCACGCTATTGCTGGCGGCGCTGGCAAATGGCACAACCGATATCCACGACCTGCTTGCTTCAGACGATACCGCACGCATGCTAGAAGCCTTGCAAACATTGGGGGTAACTATTAAAAATCTTGGCGGCAACACTTGGCATGTTAAGGGCTGCGAGGATAGTTTTCCCAATAAAGGCACTTCTGAAAACCCGGTCGATTTATTTTTAGGCAACGCAGGCACTGCGTTTCGTCCGCTCACCGCGGCACTGGCTTTTTCAAATGGGTATTATCATTTACACGGTGTGCCGCGCATGCACGAGCGCCCGATTGGCGATTTAGTGGATGCGTTGCGTCAAGCTGGCGCGGAAATTGAATATTTGGGCAACGATGGCTTTCCACCATTAAAAATATCCCCTGCAAAGCTTGATTTGAGCAAACCCTTCAAAATTCG
>JAKPIR010000072.1 GCA_029549705.1 Pseudomonadota bacterium
CAACTGAAATTTTTTCTCCAATTTGTCGAAGGGATTCCCCTAGAGCATTCAAGGCCTTCTCTACATAAGGCATAACGCCCTGGATTATATCTAGGATAAAGTTAAAAATTGTACCAACAAATTTGAAGAGGGTATGTAATGGTCTAAAACGAATCTCTAGTGTTTTGGTGAATGCGTCGACCCCACTCAAATCAATATCTGCAAATCTAGCAAATACTTCTCGAATTGAATCGAAGCCGCCTTCGAACTTTTCTACAATAGGTTGTAGAGCATTACCAAGTTTTTCAAAGAATTGATTAAACGTATCCGATTTTTTAATTGTCTCGTCTAATGCGGACATGTATTTACCAATTTTACCAGTAATAGCTAGCAAAACCTCGCCGACGGGTAATAAGAATTTTATTAAACCGCCAGCAGCGCGCCCAATAGCCTCGAGAGCTTGTTTGAGTATGCTAACTATAGCGAACAAACCTTCAAAGGTATTTTTAAGGTTTTCGCTTGTTTTGTCTCCTATTTTGATTTTTTCTGTAAAGACACGAATGCCTTCAGTAATGGCATATAATCTTTCAGCCGTCATCGGTGGAAAGATCTCGCGGAAGGCGTCTTTAATTGGCTGGATAATGCTTCTTAAAGCATCTATGAGATTCCAAAGAGCTTCAATCATTGAATCTCTACCACCAAGATCCTTCCAAGCCTGTAGCATCTCATTACGGCTTTCAGCGCCACTAGCGAATGCTTCCCAAAGAACCTCAGTAACATCAGTCCAGAATTTTGTAGCTTCCTCAAAATCACCAATGATGATCTCAAATGTCTTCATCCACCCTGAACTGACAGCATCCTTAGTTGCGTCAATAGCTTCGCTAAAACTTTTAGCCTGTTGTGCAGCTTTGAATGCTTGTTCCGCAATTTCAGAATACTGACCTGACAAAGCAGCTATAGCTTCTGCGGCTGTTTCGTATTGACCACTCTGAACTAATTGGTAAACAGCTTCAGACAATTCTGCAAATTTACCGAAAGCAGCTTCCATAACAGCCGTATCAGCCCATTTATCTTTTAACGTTGTTCCAAAGTTAGCAATCGTCACGAGTTCTCCACTGGCAGTTTTGCCTTCTTTTGTCAATCTGCCCAGGGATATAGCCGTATCAATAAATACCTGTTTTAATTGCTGAGAAGCAACACCAGCAAGTTCTAAGCTCTTCCAGTCCATGTACTGAAGAAAACCAGAACCATAAGACTGATTAAGATTATACATTGCCCGGCTAAATTCCATTGCCCCTTTACCAGCATAAGCTGTGGCATTAGCAACACCGGTAATGAGCGGAATTAGATTATCAATATCCCCACCGCTCGACGTCATCTGAGCCAAAGCTGCAGTCATATCGCTAAAACTATAACTGGTTTCATCCGAGAACCACATTAGTTTATCTAGATAGCCATTAACTTCTTCAAGAGTCTTACCAGTAGCGTTAATAATTGTCTGGACAGATGACGTCTTTTGTTCGTATTTACTCCAACCAGCAGTAATTTGGTCGATACTCAAAGATTTGGCCAATTGGATTCCTAGATCTACAGCTCGATTTGTAAGATTCTGGAGGACAGTAACACCAACTATACCTAGGGTAGAAAATTTATTAGCAATGGCGTCAATACCATCAGCAATACCGGATAAAGAGAATGAACGACCGGCTCTTTCTAAGTCAGATAAACCTCTCGTGGCATCCTCGAAATTTAAACCTCTCTTTAATTTTTCAAGGGAGTCTATGCTTTCTTTAATACCACGCTCAAAACTCCTATTTTGAAATTCCATCTCGACTATGCGTTTGTCGATGGTTTGACTCATGGTCTTACCTCCCTCCATAGAGATTCTGAAAGCTGATCAAAGACGGGTCTTATGGCTGGATTAATGTAATCTTTGCCTTGTATATATGCACCATTACGAAGGGCATGACCATATTGTAAAATTAACGCAATTGGAACAC
>JAKPIR010000070.1 GCA_029549705.1 Pseudomonadota bacterium
AAAAACACAGCAATTGGCAATAACAATATCATCGCCAGCACGGTGAGCAACACATCAACAAATAGTGTCATGTTGCGCCACTTTCACATAAACTCAGGTATTGTTGCCTACCTAAGAATTCCAGGTCATACCGGTTTGTTATTGCTTTTTTGAACATAGCTCTCAACAATGTCACTAAGTCATACTGTAGTAAATAATAGGTGCTCTGAGATTTTCTAATATCAATATCTACTTCAGTGTTTTCATCCCAGCCTCGGAGCGCAATGCGCTGAACATCATAACCTTGACGCTCTAGCGCAAGAATTTCGCGGCTTATAAATGTACGGCTAACTTTTGGACACTGATTAATAAAATAACTAATTTTCATTTAAAACTGCAGTCTATTAAGAAAACATAATGAGCAACGTTCTGGTTTTATATTACTGACGACACAGATGCAAAATTCACACCAGAATAAATATTCATGTGAATCATAAAGTTATCTTTTTATATTAATTTACCCTGTCGAACGTTCGGCATTAGCGTTAAATTAATGTCATTTAAGCGACATCATCAATGTTTGAACGCAATATAAATTGGTTCAAGATTCGTCTATCACCTTAGCGGGAATTCCCACTGCACTTTTGCCCGCAGGAATATTTTTTAGGACGACGGCGTTTGCACCAATACATGCATGATTTCCAATAGTCACGTTTCCTAGTATTTTAGCGCCGGCACCAATATCAACATGACCGCCAATCGAAGGTGGCGGGCTACCCGCACGCATACCAATTGTAACCTGTTGAAAAATCAAACAATTGGGGCCTATAACAGCATCTGGGTGTATCACGATGCCATTCGGATGCGGCAACAGTAATCCACCACCAAGTTTGCTAGTTAATGGAATATCTGCACCTGTCACCACACTCCAGAAACGGTGCCGCAACACCATCACTTTACTCATCAACTTGAATAGTGGATTACGCGACGCTGAATAACGCTGATAATTCCGAATACTGGCTAATAATGATCGTGCTGGATCCCAAGATAAAAAAGCCTTCTGTTCACGTGACCAATCCGGAGTTTCCGCAGAAACATCGTCTTTTTGTGGTGTTGCTGTACTCAATTTAATTTTCTCGAAACCAATAAAAAGTTATTTATATTCAATTAGGCGGCCTTGCTTGCCGCTACCTACACGTTGAAAAAATTTGACCTGTCCGACCATTTCTGGGAATTTTCCTAAAACCAGAAAAAATGCCCTCAGCCAAGCCTCTTTTTCTAACTTACTGTTCTGCAAGGCTAATCGAATTACTTGGATTGGATAAATGAATAGGCAAAAAAGCCCCCATTTAACACTTATCAATCCGAGTACTAGCGCAATCACCGGAATAACCAACCCCCAAATCCAGGCACGATTTGACTCTTGTACCCAATGCCGCTCTGGCGGGGCGCCATGCAAATAAGCGCCTTCAGCAAAAGCGTGGCCTGCACGCATGGTACGCTTCCACCATTGGCCGAAAGTTGTCATTGCGGCGTCATGTAACGTCATTTCCTGTTCAAGACGCCATATTTTCCAGCCCGCGGTGCGCAATCTCACACACAATTCTGGCTCTTCTCCTGCAATTAAATCAGCGCGAAAGCCGTGCACAGATTCAAAGGCTACTACACGCATTAACACATCTCCGCCACAGGCTTTTGCCTCTCCAATTGGCGTGTCCCACTCGATGTCACATAATTTGTTATAAACTGTTTTGTCAGGAAACCGTTCACGGCGTCGACCACAAACGGCAGCGACTTGTGGCTGACTGTCAAGAAAATTGGTTGCAGATTCCAGCCATTGCGAATTAACTTCACAGTCACCGTCCACAAACTGTACAAACTCAATGTGTGGAAAAAGCTTCTTCAGCCTCGTATAACCTTCATTTCTGGCACGCGCGGCAGTGAATGGCTGCGACATATCTAATGCCACGATGTCTGCACCTAACTTAGTTGCAACACTGATAGAATTGTCTGTCGAACCAGAATCCACATATACCATTTGATTCGTATGTTGCACTAATGACTTAAGGCAGCGTACGAGTCGTTCTCCTTCATTGCGACCAATAATCACTACTCCGATGCGGCTAGAAATACTCATTTTGAATTACTCTACTCATCTAAACTTGAATTGGCTTTCTCGCCTTAATCACGGCAGGAACGCCAACGGCGATTGAATTATCCGGCACATCGCTAATCACCACCGCATTAGCGCCAATAAGTACATTATTCCCTATGGTAATTTTGCCTAATACTTTTGCACCAGCACCAATATCAACATTATTGCCAATCACCGGCGCGCCAATTTCTTCAATATTCTTAAGCCCTATCACAACACCATTACGAATTCGACAATTATCTCCCAACTTGGCGTAGCCGCTCACCACAATCCCGCCAAAGTGATCAATAATAAAATTCTTGCCTATACCTGCCTCACAGGGCAGTTCAATGCCAGTAAGAATCTGCATCATTTTGTATAAGATTTTATAGATAAACGAAAAAATTTTACGCAGCAAAGCTGGACGTACACCATAGCGCCAACGACCAAAGCGATAGACTACCATCACCCAAAAGCCCTGTGCGCCAAAATCGCCTTGGTAGGATTTCAAATCTGCTTTGATATTATCGAACATTGTATAGTTAGCAATAAAGATGGATAGTTAAGTCTTGTAAAGATGCTGGATGAAACTTAATTTCTACCGCGTTGGTGCGTTGGCGAAACGTGTAAGGAAATACATTTTCCATACAAATAAAGCACGCTTTAAATAAAAGAGCATGTCTGAAGGTGACTTTAATTTGATGAGCGCCTTTAAAAACAAAATAAAGTCCGCAAAACTATTCAAAATCAAATGGGTAACCACACCCAACACACCATGATTTTTGCGGAAAAATAACAGTTCACTCTCTATTTGCAGCGATTCAATTTGTCGGCTCTGAGAAGAAATCGCCGCTTCATGTTTAGCACTTTCTCCGCCAATATGCACGACCGTCGTGTCAGGATAATAAGCCACTTCCCAACCTGCCCTTTTCGCTGCAAAGCAGTGGTCAACTTCTTCATAGTACAAGAAATAACGTGGATCAAATAACCCAACCTGATCAATCACTTCTTTACGAATTAACGCATAGCACCCCGGCACCCAGTCACAACTACGCACCGAAGCGTGATCCCATGACATATTGTCAATTAGCTTGGTATGCTTAAAAAACTTCTTAAGATTGGTGCGCTCCATGAAAATATTCCAAGCCGTTGGGAAATATCTGCAAGAAGGCTGCAAAACACCATCACGCCCAACCAGTTTAACGCCCACCATGCCACATTTTGGATGCATATCCATATATTGCTTAGTCTTGATTAATGTATCCGGTTCTACAAAGGCGTCAGTATTTAACAACAACACATAGCGACCTTTAATAAAGGGTAAGGCTTGATTGTTCGCGCGACCAAAACCCACATTCTTGTTATTCTCAATTAGGGTGATATTAGGGTACTCACGACGCAACACTTCTACGGAATTATCTCGTGAAGCGTTATCAACTATAAAAACCTCCAACTCAAGATTGCCAACTGAAGCAAAAAGGTCGTTAAGCGCCTTCTTAGTCATCTCTATGGTGTTGTAACTAACCAGAATTACTGAAATATCCAACTTTAACCTTCTATCAATTACCTTTAATCACAGCTACTTTTGTCTGTGCATTTCCTAGAGCGTATTTAATAGGATTACAGCTCAATTATCAAGAGAAACCAAGCTGTAAAGCCCATATGGGCTATTCTTCTGATTTTTTCTTGCAATTCAAATAGCGATAATGTGTAATAGCGCATAACTTAACAAACGCAACATTTATAGCTAATTTTCTTATCTCGGGCATATTTATTGCTTTCTTACTCTGCATGAATTTCAGTGTTATCAACTTTATTTAAATTTACATCAAAGAGCAAACCATGATTCCATTTAATAGACCATATATGACAGGTCAAGAACACAAATATATAGACCAAGCCCATGCAAACAGAAAGCTCGCAGGTGACGGCATTTTTACGAAAAACTGTCATGAGTGGCTAGAAAAGAACACTTCTGCAAGAAAGGCCTTACTCACACATTCATGTACAGCGGCGTTAGAAATGGCAGCAATCTTGGCTGACATTCAACCGGGTGATGAAGTCATCATGCCATCATACACTTTTGTGTCTACTGCCAACGCTTTTGTACTGCGTGGTGGCATTCCTGTCTTTGTCGACATTCGCCCAGATACACTTAATATAGATGAGAATCTAATCGAAGCAGCGATAACGCCAAAAACCAAAGCCATT
>JAKPIR010000073.1 GCA_029549705.1 Pseudomonadota bacterium
CAACAATCTAAAAGGCACCAGCGCCACCACTAGCCTATTTTTAAGTGACACCTGGTCGCCTATTGAAACCCTGCACATCAGCTATGGTGCAAGATTTAATCACACCAATGTTAAAAACACCCTCCAATCAGACCGTGCCAATCCTTTGGGTTCGTATCTCTATAAATTTTTCTTGCCTCAAAATAACCGTTGCAGGAAAAATGATTTAGACGCAAATGCACGCTGGATATGTACTGAAGGCGACTATAACTACCGCAGTTTCAACCCCTCGTTCGGGGTGGCATGGGAAGCTAAACCAGAGCTGACGGTCTATAGCAACGTTAGCCGCGGTGCGAGAACACCCACGGTGATTGAGTTAGGTTGCGCGAAAGACCACGACCCAAAACAAAACAACAGTACCAACTACCAATATGGCTGCTCCATTCCTACCGCACTGTCTGCTGACCCTTACTTAAAACAAGTGCGCTCTACCGCTTATGAGGCTGGGCTACGTGGCACAAACAGCGGATTTGATTGGAACATAGGCGTTTTCCGCACTGAATTAAAAGACGATATTTTATTCATGCCACTCGGGCAAAAAAATCGTGGGGTATTTGACAATTTTGGTGAAACCATGCGTCAAGGCATTGAAATGGGTATGAAAGGTGATATCGGAAAAGATAGCCTTGGCCTGAACTATACTTATTTGCGCGCCACCTATGAATCAGATGCACAATTTATTAACCCGTCAAATAGTACCAACACTGCACCAACCACCATTCAATCGTTTGTAAACATTGAAAAAGGTGACAGCTTGGCTGGCATGCCGCGCCATATCGTACAAGCCAACTGGAATCACCGCTTTAATGACCGATTGGATGCCACCTTAAGCATGGTCATGCATTCTTGGTCATACGTGCGTGGCAATGAAAATAACGACCACAAAGCACGCAAAGCCACCAATGCAACAAGCTTTGATGGCACAAACCGTGATCCTAATGACTATATCGGTGGTGGCACAGTGCCAGGCTATGCTGTATTCAACCTCAAGGCCAACTACAAGTTTGATTACGGCATTTCACTATTTGCCAAAATAGATAATATTTTTGATCGCGACTATGCAACAGCGGGTGATTTGGGTAGAAACGCATTTAATACTGATGGAAGTTTTATATCAGACCAAAGCCAATGGAATAAAACAACCTTTATTGGCCCGGGCGCACCACGCGCGGCATGGATAGGCCTAAATTTTGATTTGGACTGGAAAACGCTGAATCAACAACCTAAAAAATAGCAACTCGAACACTTGAATTTGTCCAGTCTAGTCGCGTAAATATAGTAATCTTTTAGGCCTGCGTCGTATTTGCAGGGCCTGCCTGCTAACTGGCGTATCAGAGACTTTTGTATAGGAGCGCAATTTATTGCGCGAAATGACTTGTAATATTCGCGCAATAAATTGCGCTCCTACATAACCACTACTTTAATTTTCGTGACGTTAAATTGGTCTACTAATTAGATCAAATAGAGCGTCTTCAAAGCAAGCGGTCAGTATATAACAACCATTTTTTGGTCTAAAACAACCACCACTTGGTTGACTGCAACCACAGAATTTGGAGCATTCCCACATTCATCATTAAAAATAAATACTTAACAACACTTTCTTCTACCCAAACGGGCTAACTCCTTCATTAAAATTTACTCATCCAAAACAGAAAAATATTCATAACCAATTGTTTTAACGTGTAAATTTAATCTAAATATTTTTTTAATTCAATCATCAATAATTCCATCCACAGCTGAATTGACATTTTGGAACAGTTTTTGCTCATATATGACCATATCAATAGATATAAAAAGTATTTGTACAGAAGGTTTATGAAATTTTATTTACTGAACAAATGTTAATTTTTTGGGAGAACTTTATGAAATTAAAAAGTATAGCAATAGCAACCGTGCTCGCTTTATCGGCCTCATCAGCCTATGCGGGTAATTTTGTTAATTTAACGAGCGGTGTCGGCGGTGTTTTATCTGCGGCTAATGGCGGTTTAGTGAACGGCGCACCCAATTCAGATGCAGACAAGTTATATATTCAGACTACAAGTGCAACATATTTAGCTGGATACGATAATGCAACTGCCCTTATTGCCGGTGGCACAGGTGACATCGTTGCAAATTCCATCAACTATAGAGCCTTTACTGGCAGCACTACAACGGGTACTGGTGTATTAAATCTATTAGATTGGCAAGTAACGCGTGGCGTTGACTTAACACCAGGATCTAAGCAAGCTGACATTTACGACTTTGTATATCGTGAC
>JAKPIR010000075.1 GCA_029549705.1 Pseudomonadota bacterium
AGCCAAAGCCGTTCAAGTCACGTGTATTGAACTGCTTGGTCAGCGTATTAAACGCGCTGTCGTAATCAAACTGCCACGGGCTTAGGCGCTTTTTTGCCACTTTGCTATGGTTGATAGCCGCATGCTGAAAGTCATCGGCCAACAAAATTTCACTCGGCGCAATGCGCTCTATTTCCTGACCCAGCAAGCCTAAGGCAATTTCACTTAATATCAACGTGCCAGAAGCCAAATTGAGCCGCGCCAAACCTACGAGATTCTCCGCATAAAAAATGCTTAATAGCTGGTTGTCGCGCGACTCATCCAAAAGCGCAGTGTCGGTGAGCGTGCCCGGCGTTAAAATACGTGCTATTTGTCGTTCAACCGGGCCTTTGCTGGTGGCAGGATCGCCCACTTGCTCACAAATCACCACCGCTTCGCCCAATTTTGCCAACTTGGCCAAATAACCTTCAGCCGCATGATAAGGCACCCCCGCCATTTTGATGGGCGCGCCGTTACTTGAACCACGCTGGGTTAAGGTTATGCCGAGCAAACGTGAAGCTTTTTCCGCATCTTCAAAAAATAACTCGTAAAAATCACCCATGCGATAAAACAACAGCATGTCAGGATGCTGTGCTTTCAGCGCAAGGTATTGGCGCATCATGGGCGTATGATTTTCAAAACTACTCATGTGTGTCGGTTGGACTCTCTAGCTTTTTAGGTGGCAGTACAAATTCTGCAGGGTGCTGATTTAGACGCGTGGCTAAACGAGCAATCAGCAAGCGCCATTGTTTAAAGCGCACGCCGCGCGACTTCATCGCGACATAAAGGGCTAAGCTAAAGCTCACGCTTAAATTCACCAAACCTATCAACATTAACCCGAGTGCCGCGTAGAGGGCAGCTTGCCAAGTGAGCATAAATTCTAAGCCAACGGTTGCAAAACCCACAAATGCTGATGAAAACGCAATGTGGCGGATATCAAACGGCAGACCGAAAAGTACGCCAATGGCCGTCATGCCACCGAGTAAACAGCCAAAATAAAAATTACCTGCGAGCGCGCCCAAGTTATTCTCAATGTAGTTGGCGATACGCGCCAGCAAAGATTTTCCCAGCAATCGTTGTAGCCAGGTTAAGGCGCGTAACCGTTGTGGGATTTTATTGTAAATAGCGAGGTTATCGTGATAACCGGCGATTAAGCCAGATAAAAACAGGCATATGCCGGCAATACCTGCATAAAACAACGCCCCGCCATTAAAAGGGTCTACACTTTCCAGCAAGCCTCGTGCTTTTTCGGTTGAAACAAAATGTTCACCAGTAAAATACATGATTAGCCAAGCAATAAGCATAGCCGTAGGAATCGCCAACGCCACGTTGCCAAAAATCGCCACCATTTGACTGCGTGCTGTGTTGGCAATCATCGCAACCAGATTATCAACTGCTTTTGATTGGCTATCGGCCGCATCGATGCTGGCGGCAATCGCCGCAGCCGTCATGGCAGGCTGTTTGGTTGCCACGGTAAAATGCAAAATATGAATCAATATAAAACCCAAGCCATAATTTAAGCTAAAAAGAATGGCTTCTGTCAGCGGTGCCAAATGCATTTTACTCAGCAAAATTTTTAGCATGGCCATCAACGCGATAATGACCCCAGCACCCATGGCAGAGCGCATCAAGGCAAAATACTCCGGCCGATTGTCTGTAATGTAATGTTCGCCCGTCCTGCTGGCGTTCTCTGTCACGCGAAGTGCCATCACCTCCATATTGTCGTTCCAGTGCTCGCTCACATCATTTTTATGGCACTCGCTAAAAACGAGTTGCTTAAATAAATTGACTATTTCAGCATGGGCAGCATCAGCTTTATCTAAATTTGAAAACACCTTGAGCAATAATTCTAACCGCGCAATTTGCTTCTTCATTTGTTGTGTGAGATGCGTAAGCTGAATGCTGGTGCCCACCTGCGCACTATTGCGATGAATCTTACTAATGACGGCACTACATTGGCTAAGCATCACCAACATATGCGCAACATCATGACTGGGTTGTATATCGGGGTTGCTTTGATCAACTGCTGCATCAATAGATGACAAAAGCTCAGCCAGCACGGCTTGTTGTGCAATAAAAGGCGAAGTGTATTGCTCTAACTCTGGATGATTACGCAACAGCTCAGGTTCCAACCCCAAAGCGGCAATCCGGTATGAAAGCACTTGCGTGGCTGCCAATAAATTTTGTTTGCATTTGGCTTTTAGCGGATTAGGCGCTTCGGTAAATTTGATGGCCGCGATGAGTTGCTGCCAGACTTCATTGGGCACGGCTGACACCCAAATAGTGTCAGTACTTTTACTGAAAAAGCGTGCGAATAGATCGATTAAATATTCTTCGTTGACGGCTTCAGGTAAAAATTTATGCG
>JAKPIR010000081.1 GCA_029549705.1 Pseudomonadota bacterium
TCTAGCGCGCCATTCACCACCTGAACGTTGGCATCCGCTTCAGCAGGCCTGCCATTTTTAGTGATAAATAAACCATCATCAGCACGCTTTAAATTAGACTCTTCCGGATTCACCAGTTTTAGACGGCCAAGGGCATTGGAAGGGCCAGGCAGCGTTGAATTTGAGACTGAAGAAATCGTACCGTCTTTGCCAATGGAGATTGTAATGTCTGGCGGAATGCTAATAGGGCCGCCATCGCCCATAACCGTTAAGCCATTAGCGGTTTGTAACACGCCATTTTCACTGATTTTAAGTGAGCCGTTTCGTGTATAGCCTTCTGAGCCGTCAGCACGCTGTACGACCAACCAGCCATTCCCATGTACAGCTACATCCAAATCACGGCCAGTTTGCTGCAACGCGCCGGGGTTAAAATCCGAACCCACCGTTGCGTCCACCACGAATGCACGTGTAGGCAATCCGGTACTCAACACGGGTACTGCGCGAAAAGAATCCACTTGTGCCTTAAAGCCTGTAGAAGTGACGTTTGCAAGGTTATGCGCAGTCGTGGCTTGTTGTTCAAGGATATGTTTTGCGCCAGTCATCGCTGTATAAATCATGCGGTCCATGCGAACTCTCCTAACCTGCGATTAATGTTGTGCATTTAGTTTATGGTGGTTAATTAGCGTAAATTCACCAATGTTTGCAGTACTTGGTCTTGTGTTTTAATGGTTTGTGCGTTGGCTTGATACACGCGTTGTGCCGTAATCATGTTGACTAATTCAGCCGTCAGGTCTACGTTAGAATCTTCAACCGCAGAAGATTGCAGTACACCCAGAGAGCCTGTGTTAGGCGTGCCAATCAGTGGTACACCAGAATCCGCACTTTCAACCCAGGCGTTGCCGCCCAATGATTGCAATCCATTTGGGTTGACAAAATTAGCGAGTACCACTTGCCCCAATGTTTTTGATTGGCCATTGGTGTAACGGCCTACAATGGTGCCATCTTTACCCGTGTTAAAGCTTGCTAATCGTCCAGACGTAAAGCCATCTTGTGAAAGACTGTTGATGCTAAAGTTGGAGCCAAATTGTGTACTACCTGCGAAGTCCATGGTCAATGAGACTGCATTCGCCCCTGTGGTGGGTACAAAGTTCACCGTGGGCGTTGCTGGTGCTATGACGGGTGCAACCCCAGTGCCTGAAAACGTCATGGTTGCGGTTGCGGCTGGCAGTGCTGGTGTTGAAACGCCGTCAGCGGTTGAAAATACACTCCATGTGCCGGGTGCGGTTTTTACAAAAAAGTTTTGCACGGTATGTTCATTGCCTAAGCTGTCAAACACCGTTACAGCGGTTGAATTATGATAGGTCGTAGGATCAGATGGATCAAAGCCGGCAGCGGGGAGTGCGGTTTTTCTTGAATCAAGATTCACCACGCCTTTATATTCGGTACTTGCAGAAGGTTGTAAGTCTGCGGTGTTGATGTTGATTTCAGAAGGGGCTCCCGTTGAAAGTACACCATTCGCATCTGCAGTATAACCTGTCAAACGTTTATTTTCGGCGTCAACAATGTAGCCGAACTTATCCATTTGAAATTGGCCGTTACGTGAATAGGTAATGGCACCATTATTGCTCATGCGAAAAAATCCACCGCCGTTGATGGCGATGTCCAATGTGTTGCTGGTACTGGTGATGTTGCCTTGCGTGTATTGCTGAGATACGTTCGCAAGTTTAGTACCAATACCAATTTGCGATGCACCGCCACCTGTGAGCGAGTTGGCATAAACATCGGCAAATTCAGCGCGTGATTGTTTAAAACCGACAGTATTGGCGTTTGAAACGTTATTACCAATCACTTCTAATGTCTTAGAAGCTGCATTTAATCCACTTAAACCCTGTTGAAAACTCATTTGATTCTCCTCATCCTTAATTCAATAAATCGCTAAACACATTCGTAATAATTCATTAAAAAATCTCTTTAACTTCATTAGTGCTCACTGAACTTGAATTACTTAAATTCAATGTCACGCCATTGCTGCTGTTTGAAATACTTTTGACTTCAGCAAAACTTAGTCTTGTCGCCTGTACCGGTTGTCCGCCAACGGTGGCATTGATATCAAATTGATAGGTGCCATTGGCGGCAATCGTGCCATCATTGGTGTGGCCATCCCAAATCAGCGGGACAGAGCCAGCGGTTTGCGCACCAAAATCCAGTGTTCTTATCGTGTTACCCGAAGTGTCTTTAATGTCGATAGATAACTTATCTGCACCAACAGGCAGTTCAACGCCAAAGTACCCACCTTCACCGTTGGTGCTGAGTGTTTTGCCTTCTACCAACACGCCGTGGCCTATCATGTTAGCCGCTTGATAAGATTGCCCCATCTGTAAACTACTCATCAGAGATTCCACAGTGCTATTCAACTTATTAATGCCGCTTACTGTCGAGAGCTGCGCCATCTGGCTTGTTACCTGCGCGTTATCCATTGGGTTAAGCGGATCTTGATTTTTCATCTGCGTGACTAGCAAGGTCATGAAACGGTCTTGTGCCTCTTGTGTTGAGTCGGTCTTAGATTTTTTGCCGTTCACGCTATCGAGCAGCGCTTGTGAAGCAGTGTTAGTGTTTTGTACGGTGGTGGCCATGAGAGTCCTTAATTTGAGTGACTAAATTTAACGTTAAAATGCAGTTAAGATTGACCAATGCTCAGCGTCTTAAGCAACATGGCTTTGGCTGCATTCATGGTTTCTACGTTGTTTTGATAAGCGCGTGAGGCTGAAATCATATTCACCATTTCTTCTGTTACATTCACATTTGGCATCGTCACGTAGCCTTGCTCATTCGCAAGCGGATGTTTTGGGTCAAACACTACTTTGGCCGGTGAGGTGTCTTCAACGACTTTGGTCACCTTTACGGCTTGCGCATCAGGACTAGCGCTGGGCGTTGCACTGAACACCACTTGTTTCGCTTTGTAAGGCGTACCATTTGCGCTGGTTGCGCTATCTGCATTGGCTAAGTTGCTGGCAACCGCGTTGAGTCGCTGCGACTGCGCGCTCATGGCAGAACCTGAAATATTAAAAACGTTAAAAAGCGACATGGTGTACTCCTGTCATTGGTGTAAGTTCAAAGTTTTATTGCCCCTGAATCGCGGCCAGCATCTTTTTAAGTTGGCCGTTAATCATGGTTAAGCTCGCTTCATAGCGGATGCCGTTATCCACAAACTGGTTACGCTCAACATCCATATCAACGCTGTTACCATCGACACTGCCTTGCGAAATTGGCCGATACATCGGCTCACCTGGGCCGCTTGCCTGCTGTAGATTGACCATAGGCAGTGCATTCATATGCAGTTCAGAAGTTTTTGCGATGCTTTTAGCCGCAACCAATGTTTGTGTTGCTGGGTTTTGGCTCATGGCCTGTTGCATGGCCGTTTTAAAATCTAAATCGCGCGCTTTAAAGTTAGGCGTATCGGCATTGGCGATATTGGCGGCAATCAGCTCCTGGCGCTGGCCGCGCACGCGTAGTGCAGTTTGGTGAAAACTTAATTCGGCATCTAATTTATTTAGCATCGTTGGCATCTTTTCAAAAAGGGGTTGTTGCTTTAACTGGCTGAACGATTAAGAATCCAACCGTAAATTTTTCCTTTATCTATGTTCGTCAGTGTATAGAAGATGCCAAGTTTTAATTGTTGAAGTAAAAGGGGAAAAACCGCCTTATTCTTGATTTTGTTATAGACATGCTTACGTAAAATGGTGACCATCGAATCAATGTAGAAGAGGTCTGTCGTGAATACACGCGCACTGCAATTTAAGTACAGGGTATTGCCTGACTCAAGCGCTAGCCGTGCCTGGCTATGCACAGCGGTCACGCTGGGATTGTTATTTTCATCCTTGAGTGCTGCAGAGGAAGTTAAAGTGGCAGTAGTAAAACCAGCGGCTGATTTAACCGCATCAAAACAAAGTTTGGCGGTTGTAAAATCAAAAGTGGCCGAATTCTTAACCATGCAAACCATAGGCTACCCAGGAGATGTGAGTATTCAAGTGGGCGCCATTGATCCTAATTTAAGACTAGCGGTTTGTGATGATTTGCAGCTATTTTTACCACAAGGCAGCCGTGCGTGGGGCAAAACCAGCGTAGGCGTGCAGTGTCAGGCGCCCAGTAAATGGCGTATTTATGTGCAAGGCACGGTAAAAGTGGTGGGAAATTACTTAGTGGCAGCG
>JAKPIR010000090.1 GCA_029549705.1 Pseudomonadota bacterium
ACTCATCATCGGCCTCGCTATTGGCTTTAGCATGCGCGTGGTGTTGGCCGCCATTGATATTGCCGGGCAAATTATTGGCATGACCATGGGCCTTGGTTTCGCCAGTTTTTTTGACCCCAACACGCACGGCCAAAGCACCGCCTTAACTCAGTTCTTAATTTTAATTACTATGTTGGTATTTTTAAGTTTAGATGGGCATTTGCTGATGGTAAGCGCCGTGGCCGATAGCTTTACCACTATGCCCATCGCGCTCAACGGCGCAAATTTTCAACCCATGAAAATCGTCAATTGGGCAGAAGCGATTTTTAGCACAGGGCTGCTGCTGAGTTTGCCCGCGATTACCGCACTTTTGATGACCAATATGGCGCTTGGCATATTAACCAGAACCGCGCCACAGTTGAATCTGTTTGGTATCGGCTTTCCAATTACGCTCAGCATGGGCTTGCTGATTATTTTGCTCACTTTACCGGGCATGCTAAAACCGATAGAAAATTTGATTGAGCAAGGCTTAAGTCATATGTCTGAAATTGCCAGCAACCCAAGCGCAATAGACCCAATTCTGAAACCTTAGTTTTCCAAATTTAACCTAAGCAAACAACAAAAAAGCACTTTAAAAAGTGCTTTTTTTGTAGAGTTTTTACATCAAACCTTTTTAGATGCTCTGCGAGCCTTGTAAATAAAGGCTCGCAGAGCAGTGTTTTTTTCTCGGCGGATTTTAGTCAATGATTTAACTTTTAAATTTAGCGCATAAAATCAAACAATGACAAACTCGTCGTCGTCACAAAAGATTTTTGTGCGGCTTCAATAATGGTTTGCTGTTTGGCTAAATCGGTTAAGGCTGCGGTGTAATCCAAGTCTTGTAAATCAGAAAGTGATTGACTGTATTGCAAGTCACGGTCAGTGCCGGCTACATCTAGAGCATCTAACTCATTGAGTTTTGTGCCGATTGCGGTACGCACATTAAGTACATTATCAACCGTGCCTTGCAGGTTGCCAATTGCTGTACTTAAGCCGTTTGTAAATGCAGTTTGCGTTGCGGCATTTGTAATGGGCGTGTTCAATAATGTGACGATATCTTTCAAGGTGGTAAATACATTACTGTCATTCATAAATAAACTATCGCCTGTCACGTTGACGCTCATTTGGCGTTGCGGATCCACTTGCAGCAGTTGTTGCTGTGAATCGCCGTTGTAAGTAGCCCCGGTTGGCGTGGGCGTAAAAGAAGCGGTGTCTGATTTAAAACCGGAGTAGATAAAGTTTCCAGCGGCATCTTTTGTATTGGCAAGCCCAAGCAAGGCTTCGAGTGAACCCTGTAATTCTGTACCAATAATTTTACGTTCCGCGTTTGAAAGTGCGCCATTGCCTGCAGCTACTAGGCTAGACTGTGTTGCCACGAGTAGATTCGTCACACTTGTGAGATTGGCTTCTAAGGTGTTGAGTTTTAATTGCGCTACTTTGCGTGTGTCGGCAAATGCAGTGTTTACATTTTTTTCATGTGAAACTTCCAGCGCTCTTGCTGAGGCAATCGGGTCATCAGACGGCGATAAAATACGTCGACCAGTGGCAATTTGCTGCTGCAATTTTGCCTGATTTGACTGTAAATCACTCAGTTTTGCAAACCCTGCCTGGTAAAGTGTATTGGTACTAATGCGCATCATAAACTCCGAAAAATATCACCCATTACCGATTTAACCAATTTGTAACAACACATCAAATAGCTGGCTGGCAATTTGCATCATTTTGCCAGCAGCTTGATAAGCTTGCTGGTATCTGAGTAAATTGGCCGCTTCTTCATCAAGATTAACGCCA
>JAKPIR010000092.1 GCA_029549705.1 Pseudomonadota bacterium
GCGCCGCTTGCCCCACACATGCGCCAGCGAATTGACGGTGAAAGTGGCGTGATATAACACCACTGTTGAAATGGCAAAGCCCCACACCAATAGTTGCAGGCCATTGGTTTGCAAATTGGGATAGGCCACTTCTAGCCAGAACCCAAATAAATAAATGCTGGCAGCAAATACCAGTGGTACTAGCACATCAAATCGGTCTAAAAAACGTAGCTCGGCAAATCGTGCAAGTTCTTTAACGCGCTCTGTACGCGTTGCAAAATGCTGATTAGATAAAAACCAGCCCAAATGACTCCATAAAAAACCATGCTGCACCGGTGAGTGAGCATCCTCAATTTCATCGGCATTCACATGGTGATTTCGATGATGTGATGCCCACCACAACGGGCCGCGCTGTACAGCAGTGGCTCCCGCAATGGCAGCCAACAACTGAAACAGTCGCGAGGTACGAAAGGTTTTGTGTGAAAAATAGCGATGATAAAATCCGGTGATGGCAAACATTCTTAATGCATAAAGCGCAATGGCAAAGCCAAGCGCAAACCAGCTAAAGCCTACCCAGAATACCGCAATGCAAGATAAATGCAGTAACACAAACGGAATGACGCGCCACAGATCAATCTGCTGCCAATCTGCCTCATGTGACGGTGTATCTGCAACTTGCACCGCCTGATTGTCTAGCCATTTAATCAGTTTTTTTGTCATCTTTAAAAATTGCTTTGCGTAAATTTAATTCTATTTGTGTAAGTTAAGGTTGAGATATGGCGCTGTGCGGGACTTTACGTAACTTGCTTAAATCATAACCAAATGATGCAATCAAGGCCGTCAGCGCCTGATAATCGGCCTCGCTGATGGTAGGCGTACGCGCCATAATCCACACGTAGTCACGCGCATTGCGGGCAATAATCGTTTGCGTGTAGTCCGCATTCAAATAAGCGATTCTGAACTCAGCTTTAATCGGCCAAATAAACTGCATCCCCCACAGGGCGTTACCGGTCCCTTCCACCACATAGCCGCGAGGCCGGTAAGTTTTCACTTCGCCATCTAGGGCACCCTTGTTAAAGGTGAAGGTGGTGGCGATGGTGCCATCCTGATTTAATTGATAATTTTCAACCGCATTGTAAGCTTGTTTTTCTATCAAAGTTGGAATTGCGGCAATGACATACCAGTCACCCATAAATTTAGGCAAATCCACCTGCGGCACGGTTGGAATAGCAGCGAGCTTTTGTGTGGCACATCCATTTAAAAGACTGGCTAAAATTGTCATCAAAAGTGCGCTTTTTAAAAAATTAAATTTCATCGTGATGTTGCCCTAACGTAGCTGATAACGAATGGTGTAACCCTCCGGGGTTGTTGATTCAAGCGCCACCCAATCGCGGCCCCCCTTGTACCAAAGCGCAATATTGAGTTTTGACTTTCCTGCAAATCGGCCTTCTAATTTGTATCGTTCAGCACTTATTTTTTCATTCCTAACCGTAATTTTTTCGGTGCCAAGTGGTGTAAATTGCGTTTCAAGCCATTCTGCGTTTTGTGGATTGAGCAAGTTGGACTGTTCAATAATCTTCGGGTTCCAATAGGCAAAGGTCATGCTGCAAGCGGGTAACTTCTGTTGTTTTTTACCGTCATCCACC
>JAKPIR010000098.1 GCA_029549705.1 Pseudomonadota bacterium
AAAAAATCAATCGCAAGCCCTGCGCCATCAGAAGCTAAAACAACCGATTCATCTGTGGTGATTTCACCAGTAAAACCATACGATGATGCATTGAATTTGCAACCTGAGATTAGTGAAGTCAAACTGGCGAATGGTCTTGAGGCTAAATTCGGCGTTCCATCAGAGCGCAGTTTGGTAGGCTTGGTGGGTACTTATGAAATTGCAGTGTCATCTGATATGCGTGGCGCTTATGCGCGTGGCGTGGCGGGCATTCAAGATGAGCATGTTGACCAAGTGAGCCCCATTGGCCAGCTCAACATGGCTGAGGCGGTAAAAGCATCATTAGGGTTTAGCCGTGATGTTTTAGTTGCTTCTGCTCGGGTAGGCCAAGCCAAAGCACAGACAGGTCAGGCAAAAGCCTTTTTGTTGCCATCATTATTGCTGCAAGCCAAAGGTGGGAGAGAAATTTCATCTCCAGGTGTTCAGATTGATGGTGTGACAGGCAAACCGGAATCCAGAAATAGCCATGGGCGTAGTGATACCAGCTTGACACTTAAGCAACCACTACTTGACTTACCTGGTTACTATGACTACAAACGCCGTCAGGTGGTGGAACAATCGCGTCAAGAAGGTCAACGTTCGAGTGAGGGCGAAACTTATCTTTCAACCATCAATGCCTATTTGGCGCTAGCTTCCAGCCGCATTTCTGCCGATATGACAGCAGATTATGAAGCGCAAATTCAGGAATTATTTCGCTATGTTGAAAAACGTGCCGGGGCAGGGGCAGCCAGTAACTCCGATAAAGAGCGCGTGCGCGCACGTAGTTTAAGTGCCCATTCTTCACGTATTGAGCAAGAAGCAGCACATGCCGCCGCTGGCGTAGAATTTGTGCGGCAGGTCAATTTAGCCCCCAGCAATATTCGATTACCTGATTTAGAGGAAGTGGGGCTCTCAATTGTGCCTAATTCTCTAGATAAAGCAATGGAATTGGCGCTAGAAGCAAACCCCGAAATCGCGCAACTTAAAGCTGAAATGCTGGCGGCTGAACTGGATAAAGCAGCTGCGAAAAGCCGTTATTTACCAAGGGTAGATTTGGAGCTTTCAGATACCAATAGCGTGCATGCGGGCGGTTCAAACGATAGTCAACGTGACCAGCGCTTAATGGTAGTGATGAATTGGTCGCTATTTAATGGTGGTGGTGACCTTAAATATAACGAAGAAAAAGCCGCCCGTTATGAGGAATTAAAATACCGCGTGGATGATCAACGGCGCCGTGTATTGCAAAGCCTTTCAGCCCAATACGCAACCCTAGAAGCCACACGGTTGCGCATTGATGAAGGCTATCGTGAGTTGGCTTCTATTACCTCTGCTGCACAGGCGATGTCAAAGCGAATGTTATCAGGTAACCAATCCTTGTTAGACATGCTGGATGTCTATGATCGGTTTTACCAAGCGCGGTTAAGGCTAGTGAATCTGCACACACAGGAAATTGCAGCGGTCGCCCAAATTGCAAGGCTTGTTCAAGGCCCGCCAAAAACGGCAGAGGCTAATGTAGGTGCGGCATCCCCAGTAGAAATGGGTGTGAACTAACATGAGAAATGTTGAGGGTTAATGCATGTCTATTGAAACTAGCCAAGAGGATGGGGCTGATATTTTTTGGCCCGGCTATGTTGATGCGATTGCCAACTTAGTACTCAATCTGCTTTTTATGTTAACCATCATGATTGTGGCGGTTTTCATGTTTGCGCTTGAATTAAGCCGCCATAAAGAAAATTCCGCGGCTGTCACAGCTGCTGAGTCCAACCTGCCCACCCCCGTTGCTGCGCTGGAAAGTGAAAATAGACAGATTCAAGTCAATGAAATTGTGCAGCAAAAAGATGCACAAATTCAGCAATTGCAGCAACAGTTGCAAGCAGCACAACAGCAAGCGCTCGTTAAAAATAGCACTTCAGGTAAACAAAGGGTTGTCATCGCTAAAACACCGCTGCCTCAACCGGATAAGGAGCTTGAACGCGCAGCCGATTCAGGTTCTGGTGTGGTGGTGAGTTTTGAGAACGATGCGGTTACTTTAAGCGCTTCAGAAGCGGATACACTAAAAAATACTTTAGCCTCAATAGCAGCCAATGGCGCGGCTAAAATTTCGGTCACTGTACCAAAAGGTTTTTCTGAAGCTAAACGTTTGGGCTTTTACCGTGCCATGGCCGTTCGAAATCAGCTCATTGAGATGAAAGTGCCGGCAGATAAGATTGACGTGGCCATTATTGAAGGGCCCGCAACTGCCAATAATGCACGTGTGTTGGTGACTTCTAAGTGATAGCGAATGCTGGCAATGAGATGGAATACATCAAAGATGGCGTTTTTTAATCCGCGTCGAAGTTTTGTATTGCTTGTGTTGCTAAGTATTTTAGCTTTTGTCACATGGAGTAGCTTAGCAAGAATAGACACGATTGTACGGGCAAATGGACGCATTGTGCCAGCAGGAAAATCACAAATCGTTCAGCATTTAGAAGGTGGAATCGTTAAAAAAATCCTAGTGCAAGAGGGTGAGGTTGTAAAAGCTGGGCAATCGCTGATGGAATTGGCTGATGTGCAGGCAAGGTCTAGCTTGGGTCAAGAAAGAACGAACTTATCTTCACTTCGTGGTAGAGAAGCGAGATTGCTCGCTGAGGCGACTGGACAAGGGAAAATCAACTTCCCGAAAGATTTGGTGGATGAAGAAGTTAAAGCGGCTGAAATCGCTGCATTTAATGCAAGGCGTGCAAGGCTTTCAGAGGAAGCAAGGGTGCTACGTGATCAAAGTGCGCAGAAGCGTGGTGATATTGCGGAAGCAGAAAGCAGGCGGCGGAATCTTCTTTCTGAATTGGAAGTTGCAAAACAGCAGTACCGCGTCATTGAAGGCCTAAATCGAGATAATGCAGCTTCACATTTAGAGCTACTGGATAGTCAATCACGTGTACAGAAACTTTCTAGCCAGATTGCAGAAGCGGAATCCATGATACCTAGACTGCGTGCTGCAGTTTCAGAAACAGAGTCTCGCATTGGGGAGTTATGGGCAAGGTATCGCGCTGAAGCTTCTTCTGAGCTCACGCAAGTGAGAACGGATATTGAAAAGTCATCCATGGTGATTGATACCAATACGGATAGATTGGACCGTAATATTGTGCGCGCTCCCGTTGCGGGCTTTATTAATCGGCTTGTTA
>JAKPIR010000107.1 GCA_029549705.1 Pseudomonadota bacterium
GCTCAGTATTGGCGGAAGATGCCATTAAAGCAGCGGTGGCCGATATTAAAGCGAAGCAATCAGCGGCAAAAGAGGCGGCATAAGCAATGGCTATTCGTTTAACCGAAGCTGCGGCAAGCCGCGTCGAAAAATTCTTGAGTAACCGCGGCAAGGGTATTGGCTTACGTTTGGGCGTAAAGACCACCGGCTGCTCAGGCATGGCATACACCTTGGAGTTCGTGGATGAAATGCAACCTGAAGATATGGCATTTGAGAGCCACGGCGTAAAAGTCATCGTTGACCCAAAAAGCTTGGTCTATATTGACGGCACAGAGTTAGATTTTACTAAAGAAGGCCTCAATGAAGGCTTTAAATTCAACAACCCCAACGTGAAAGACGAGTGTGGTTGCGGCGAGAGTTTTACAGTTTGAGTTTAAATCACTTTGATATTTTTGGTCTGGGTGCATGCTTTAACCTAGATTTGCAGGCATTAGAAAGTCGCTATCGAAAAATTCAATCGGAATATCATCCTGACCGTTTTGTTACCGCCGCAGCGACTGAAAAGCTTCAATCCATGCAAATTGCAACACAAGCTAACGAAGCGTATCTCACGCTAAAAAAACCAGCAACACGTGCTCAGTACTTACTTGAACTGCAAGGCATTCAGGCCGTTTCTGAAACCAACACCGCCATGCCAATAGACTTTTTAATGCAACAAATGGAATGGCGTGAGCAACTGGAAGACGCAAAGCTTGAAAAAAATATGGATGCATTAGAGGCGCTAATCCGCACATTAAAAACTGAATCAAATCAATTAGAGGCAGATTTTACTGAACAGTATGACCTGAAAAAAGATTACACTAGTGCAACTGACACTGCTCGCAAGCTGATATTTATTGATAAATTATCGAGTGACGCCAGAAGCGCAATTGAAGCGCTCGATTAAATCGCGCTAGACGAAAACTACCGGACCAACTAAATAACGCGACAGATTGTTTTAACCACGCTCACAAACCACGCACATTCAACATGGCATTATTACAAATCTCCGAACCAGGTCAATCTGCCGCACCACATCAACACAAGCTGGCGGTAGGCATTGATTTAGGCACCACAAACTCACTGGTAGCAACCGTGCGTAGCGGCATGAGTACGGTACTACAGGATGAGCACGGCCATGCCTTATTACCGTCAGTGGTGCGTTATCTTCCGAATGGTGAAATTGTGGTGGGCCATGAGGCGCAGGCGCAGCAAAGCGCTGACCCAGTGAACACGATTGCTTCAGTGAAGCGATTTATGGGGCGCAGTTTGCACGATATTGCTGACAGAGCGCATATTCCCTATCGGTTTGTGGAAGATGCAGCGTCAAACAAGCAAGTGCAGCTACAAACGCGTGCTGGCTTAAAAACGCCAGTTGAAATTTCGGCTGAAATTCTAAAAGCACTCAAAGTTCGTGCAGAGCATTCACTTGGCGGTGAGCTCACAGGTGCGGTGATTACCGTACCGGCCTATTTTGACGATGCGCAACGCCAGGCCACCAAAGACGCCGCACGATTAGCCGGGGTAAACGTATTACGCTTGCTCAATGAACCCACAGCCGCCGCGGTTGCATACGGGTTAGATAACAATGCCGAAGGCACGTTTGTGATTTACGATTTAGGTGGCGGCACCTTTGATGTGAGTATTTTGAAACTGACTAAAGGCGTGTTTGAAGTGCTTGCCACCAATGGCGATTCTGCGCTTGGCGGTGACGATTTTGACCATCGTATTTACTGTTGGGTGCTAGATGAAATTAGAGATAAAGTACGAAACGCCGGCAGCCATTTTGCACCGCTCAATGAAGAAGATACAAGGCTTTTGCTGACCAAAGCCCGCCAAGCCAAAGAATGGCTAACGGATAACTTTGAAGCGCAGGTTGTATGTAAACTCAGCAACGGCACGTTGGTGGATGTGACACTGAGCGCCACACAATTTGTGGAACTCACGCAACATTTAGTGACGAAAACGCTGACCCCTACACGCAAAGCGATGCGTGATGCCGGGCTGGATATTGCCGATATTAAAGGGGTGGTGCTGGTTGGCGGCGCAACACGCATGCCGCAAATACGCCATGCGGTGGAAGACTATTTCAAGCAAACACCGCTCACGAATTTAGACCCCGATAAGGTCGTGGCACTTGGTGCTGCCATACAGGCCAATGCGCTGGTGGGGAATCGCAGTGACAATGATTTATTGCTACTGGATGTCACGCCGCTCTCATTGGGTTTAGAAACCATGGGCGGCTTAGTCGAAAAAATCATTCCGCGCAACAGCACCTTACCTGTGGCGCGCGCGCAAGACTTTACCACCTACAAAGATGGCCAAACAGCCATGAGCATACAAGTGGTACAAGGTGAACGCGAACTGGTGACAGACTGCCGCTCACTCGCACGTTTTGAGTTACGCGGCATTCCGCCCATGGTGGCAGGCGCTGCGCGGATTCGCGTGACGTTTCAAGTGGATACCGATGGCTTATTAAGTGTCACCGCGCGCGAGCAAACCAGCGGTGTAGAAGCGCATGTGGTGGTAAAACCTTCATA
>JAKPIR010000190.1 GCA_029549705.1 Pseudomonadota bacterium
AAATTTGCAGACCATAAACGCAACAAGGGCGGCGATTACAGCCACACCGTTGCACGTGATGATTTACTGCTTGAAATTAAAGCTTTGTTTGAGGCGCAGCGTGGCTTAGGAAATACTTTTGCTGAAGTTGCTTTTGAAACAGATTACACCAAAATTTTCGCCTCGCAACGCCCAGTGGATGATGGTGAAATTGCAGAAATGGTGGGTGATTGCACCTTTGAGTTAGATGAAAAACGTGCAGCAAAAGCCACTTATAGCGCCGAATATTTTGTGTTGTTATCACGCTTGAATAACTTAATGTTGATAGAAGCAGGTGAACGCCGTGTGTTAGATGCGGAACAACGTAAAGCCATCGAAACCATGGCGCATAAGTCAGCCAAAGTGACATACAAACAAATTCGCAAAGCCTTAGATTTACCTGAAACAGTTCGCTTTAACTTGGTGCAATATAAAAGTGGCGAAATTGATAAATCTGAAGATGCTACTTTTGCTGAACTCAAAGCTTACCACCAGTTACGTGGTGTAATCACCAAAACTTGCGGAGAATTAGCTTGGGGTAACCTCACCAATCAACCCGATAAGCTGGATGCTATTGCAACCGCACTGACTTGGTATAAAAGCGATGAAAAAATTCGTGAAGTGCTTGCGCCTGAACAACTAGAGCCAGCCTTGCTTGATGCGGTGTTGGCCTTATCGTTTGATAAAGCCGTGGCGTTATCGCTCAAAGCCTTACGCAATATCAATCCATTTTTAGCGCAAGGCTTGCGTTATGACGAAGCCTGCACGGCAGCAGGTTATGACCATTCCGCACCCTCCGAAGCACAGCCACAGCAATTTTTGCCGTACATCCCAACCGATGAGGTGCGTAACCCTGTGGTGCTACGTGCGCTTACCCAAGCGCGCAAAGTCATTAACGCCATGATTCGGCGTTATGGCAGCCCAACGCAAATTAACATTGAACTATCGCGTGAGTTGTCGCAACCGTACAGCGAGCGAAAGGATATTCAAGGTAAGCAAAAAGAGTTTCAAGCAGAAAAAGAGCGCACTGTTAAACAATTTAACGACACCTTTGGGCGCGACCCGCGTGGGGATGAATTTACCAAGTTTAGGTTATGGCGCGAATACAACTATTGCGCTTACAGCGGCGTGTATTTAGAGCCCGCGCGTTTGCTAGAAGAAGGCTATGCTGAAATTGACCATATTTTGCCTTACAGTCGCAGTATGGATGACAGCCTGAATAACAAAGTGTTATGCACCAGCAAAGCCAATCGCGATAAAGGCAACAAAACGCCTTATGAATATCTCAATGGCGATTCAGCCAGCCAGCAATGGCATGAATACAAAATACGCATAGAAACCCACAAAGCCTTTAGGCAAGCCAAGCGTAATCGCTTGTTGCGTGTAGATTTTGACGAAAAAGCCGAGCAGGAATTTAGAGAGCGTAACCTCAACGACACGCGCTATATTTCACGCTTTTTGCAAGAATTTTTAAAGCTTAATCTGCAGTTTGCACCGATTGAAAACAAGATCAAAGTACAAACGCGCAATGGTGCGGTGACATCATTTTTACGTGCGCATTGGGGTTTACTTAAAGTGCGGGCCGATGGAGACTTACATCACGCTTTAGATGCCGCCGTGGTAGCTTGCACCACGCAAGGCTTTGTCAAACGTGTGTCGGATTATTCGCGCAAAAAAGAACTTTGGTTTAGTGATTTAAAGCAGAGTGATAAAAAAGCAGGGGATAACACACGAAACCTAGAAATTATAGATACGCAAACTGGTGAAATTACTGCCACCAATTACCAGAAAAAAGATGGGCGCGATTTTCCGCTACCTTGGGAGAACTTTAGGGCCGATGTGAAGGATGCACTGACTGAAATTTTTGTTTCACGCGCGCCTACCCGTAAAGCAACGGGTGGCGTGCATGATGAAAAAATTCGCTCTACTAAGCGTATGAGTAAAGAAAACCCAATCACCACCAGTAAAACCAAACTGCAAGATTTAACGCTGGCTAGCTTAGAAAATATTCCTGAAAAAGAAACGCGCAACGCCAATTTATACCAAGCCTTGAAAAAAAGAATAGAAACAGGCGGCAAAGAGCCGTTTGCTAAACCTTTTTACCTAGGCAAAAATGGCGAAGAAAGTGACGACGCTTTTGGCCGTTTAATTAAAAGCGTAAAACTTGAACGCACCACTAAAACAGGTGTGCTCGTGCGCGGCGGCTTGGCCGATAACGGCGAAATGTTGCGGGTGGATGTGTTCACCAAAGCAGGTAAGTTTTACTTAGTGCCTATTTACTTGGCAGACCGCGTCAGCGGTGTGCTGCCGAATAGGGCGATACGTGCTGCAACGCCAGAGCAAGATTGGCCTGTAATGGATGCAAGCTACCATTTTGCGTTTAGCCTTTGTAATAATGATTTGATTTTGATTGCA
>JAKPIR010000115.1 GCA_029549705.1 Pseudomonadota bacterium
CCAGTCATTTTGTTTTATGCCTAACGATGAAAGGCCACTTTCTACGGCATGACAGCCCTTATATTGCGCACTTTATGAAAAACGTTCAACACCTGCCTGATGACGTAATTACGCAAAGAAGCCAATTTTATCGCACGTTTCAAGAATCTGATTTTGATTTAACCAGCGAGCGCGCCCTGTTTGATTGGGCATCTAAACAATGCTACATTGCATTGGGAAACATGATGACTGCCGCCGCGATGATAGGCATTGATTCATGCCCGATTGAAGGGTTTAACCAAACAGTCACCGATGCAATTTTGCATGAAGACTTTGATATTGATACAACCCAATATGGCATTTCTTACATGGTTGCGTTTGGTTATCGGTTAAATTCGCCAAAAACCAAAACCAGGCGACCAACTGAGCAAGTCATCACTTGGAAATAATCGTGCTGCGTCAACCCATGCCGGGGTTGACGCAGCACGCTGTCTAATCGAAACTATTCTTCACGCAACCAAGTTTGAGAACGCCCAAACAATGAAACACCAATAAAACCGCGCACTTCTAGTTTAGTGCCTGTGCTATCGAGTTTCATTTTACATTTATAGGTTTTACCGTTATCTGGGTCTAGAATTTCACCGCCCTCGTAATTGTCGCCTTTTTTCTTGATGCCTTTCACAATGGTCATCCCTACAATTTTTTGACCTTTGCGCTCATCGGTACATTTATCACAAACCGCTTCACCAGTATCTGTTGCAAGTAAACCCTTCTCAACCACGGCGCTATATTCACCATCGTTTTCTGTAATCCTGATTAATGAACGCGGTTTACCTGTTTTATCATCAATGGTTTTCCATAGTCCTGCGGGTGTACTTTCTGACGCAATGACAATATTAGTGACGAACATCAACGCAATACAACATAAACCTAAGATACTTTTTTTCATTTTGAATCTCCTTAAATATTTTAATTCAATGCGTTAGTTACCGTAAAAGCCCATAAACACGAATAAAAACAACATGGAAGTTGCCAATATTGATGCGCCAATATACAACAAAATGCTCAACTAAATGAGCCATTGCACATAATTTTACTGAATTCATTAAAGCTTTTAGAAATTCTGCCGTTGATTTATTTAGCAATCAATTAAAAGCAAAAAAAGTAAGGATGCCGCTATGAAAAAACAATTCGGAATTTCAACGTTAGAGTTGCTCTGCTCGCTCACCATTATGTCTTCGATTACAGCCTACACACTGGCGATGTCTGATGAAGTGGAAACTGCGATTACGGACTACCAAAAAACCACCAATGTGAACAATATTAAAGAAAAGATTCACACCGCCAGTTGCCTGACACAAAACATTGAGCAAAGTAAATCTGCTGAAAATTAACTGTAAAAAGTTAGAAAAAATATCGCCACTTTAAGGCCAAAAAAACGATAAAAAAAGCTTAAAAATACAAGTCTTCTCCCTACCTGCCCTGCAAGCCTTTATTTATAAGGCTCCCAGGGCAGCTTTTTTTGCTCGGGAGAATTCGTGCCCATAAATTGCGTTAAACTCAAAGCATTTTATGTCAGCACATCTGCCCAAATATTTTGCGCCCAGGCTAGCGCGTAAACCCCTTCTTGCGCACTGGCTTTTGCTGACACACCACCACCTTCAGCAGGTACCATGATTTTTTTAGGTGCGTCATAGCGATATACATTGGCAACATGCATTGCATGCTTGTCATCAATAAAGCTATAGCACGTATTGGCAAA
>JAKPIR010000117.1 GCA_029549705.1 Pseudomonadota bacterium
CTTAAAAGTGTCTACTGCATCAGGGGCAATTCAGCACTTTATAGACCCTTAAAACATGCTGAGGTTGTGCAATGACTGCGAATTTATCACGTATTGGAATCGTGTTGACTGGTCTGTGCTGTTTCTCGGTAACTGCTGCTGAGACGCTGCAACACAACCCTTTTGCCAGACCATTAATAACGAACCTATCAACAACCAACACCACAACGGCAGAGACCGTGGTTGAAGAGGTGATTTGGAATCCAGCGCTCACCGCAGTGATGGTGGCAGGTAAAAACTCGCTGGTAAACGTTGATGGTGTGATTGTTAAATTAGGTGATGAAATTGATGGTTATCGGTTGATAGAAGTTAAAGATTACCAAGCGATATTTAAAAAAGGCCGTAAACGCGTTGTATTAACCATTGCAATACAATCAATGCGAAAAAATAAAGAATGAGGTTTGTAATGAAAATTTTAAAATTTATGGGTTGCGCCCTACTCATCAGCTACTTAACGATGATGAGTTTAACTAGTATTGCACAAGAAAATAGCAAAAATGAGACGCCGAGCGATCGCGTTACGTTGAATTTTCGAGAATCATCAATTCAAGAAGTTTTTGATGTGCTGTCACGCAAAGATAAAGTGAATATTATTCTAGGAAAAGGGGTGAGTGGCGTCGTTTCAGTGAATCTTTATAACATCACGGTAAAAGATGCAATTTATCGCGTGGCAGAATCTGCTGGCTATGCAGTGGAATACCGTAATGGCGACTATATTATTCTTGATCATAAAGAAGCTGGTCAGGAACATCCTGGCGGCTTGATGACATTGCGTACTTTCAAGGTGCATTATTCTGACCCAAAACAGGTTGCTGAAATTTTAGGAAAATATCTATCACGTTATGGGAAAGTCACTCCCCTCAATGACAGGCGTATGATCGTCATTGAAGATACGCCTGAATTTGTTGAACGAGTTAGTCGTTTATTATTGGATCTTGATGCACAACCAAAACAGATATTAATTGAAGCAAAAGTACTTGAAGTAACACTAGATGACGGTGAGTTATACGGTGTGGATTGGAGCAAAGTATTTGGCTCTAGCAATGGTACAAGTGGTAGTTTTGGTATTAACGGGCTAGCTTCAGGCAATGCCGTTAACGGGCCCAGACAGGCTGGATTTTTCTTTGGTTTGGCTAACAAAAATCTGGAATTATTTCTTGAGGCGCAATCTACTAAAAATCGTGTTAAAACGCTTTCTTCCCCAAAATTGCTGGCAATGGAAAATCAAGAGGCACGGGTTTCTATTGGGGATAGTACAGGCTTTAAAGTCACAACCACCATTAACCAAGTGACTACAGAAAGTATCCAGTTTCTAGAGTCTGGCGTCATCCTTAGAGTAACGCCATCAGTTGACCAACTTGGGCGAGTATTACTGAAAGTTCACCCAGAAGTAAGTTCGGCCTCACTTAGTGCCGGTATTCCTTCTAAAAAAAGTACAGAAGTCACCACCGAGTTGTTAAGTGAAGATGGTCAAGCCATCTTTATAGGCGGCCTGATTAAGAAAAGCAGTCGGAAAGATAAAACTGGCGTGCCAATTTTAGGCGATATTCCTGCTATCGGACGTCTATTTTCCACCACAACAGAATCTGTCAATAACACTGAAACAGTGATTATTATTACGCCGAGAATTATTGAAAACCCAAGTGCTGCT
This sequence comes from Pseudomonadota bacterium, assembly GCA_029549705.1. Taxonomy (GTDB): domain Bacteria; phylum Pseudomonadota; class Gammaproteobacteria; order Burkholderiales; family Methylophilaceae; genus Methylotenera. Next base: position 1,691 of record JAKPIR010000117.1, read on the forward strand.
AGGGCATTTACAGATGATAAACTTTACCAGATTGAGCAAGTTTCAGATTTAGTGAATGATCATCAGGAAAAACTAGAATCTGGTAGCTTTAAAGATAAATTAGACACTTCAAAACCTATCTAATAAAACGGGTTCTTATGCGTTAGTAGGTACGTCTTTTCGGTGTATAAGTTGCGCCACTAGATTCAATATGCCTAAAGGTGATGCGGCCATTGTTGATGTCGTATGGTGATAACTCTAAAGTGACTTTGTCACCAGCTAAAATACGGATATGATTTTTCTTCATTTTTCCGCCTGTATAAGCAATGAGTTTGTGACCATTATCGAGGGTCACACGGTAGCGTGAGTCTGGTAATATTTCCATTACCACACCGTTCATTTCAATTAACTCTTCTTTAGCCAATACAGTCTCTCCGTAACAATGATAGGCAGTCGCCCCAAAACTAATTAGTATTTACATATTTTATGAATACTACGCGCGCGCATTTTAACGCCAGCGCTAACATTTAGCAATCAGTTAATGTAAAACTATTAGGCAAAACGACTTAAAAATGCGGGGTTTTTGATATTTTTTGTTAATTTTGTAAAATATTGTCAAAATAGTACTTGACATAGGTAATGTTTCCCCGTAAAAAGTGGTTTAGGCGTTTGGATGTTTAATGTGGTTTAAGTTGCAAGACTGAATTATTTGTTAAAAACCCAATCTTTCAGGGTGCCTCCCTTTTTTAAAGTATGGAAATAAGATATGGCTACAGGTTTAGTTAAATGGTTTAATGATTCTAAAGGTTTTGGTTTCATTACTCCTGATGCAGGCGGCGACGATTTATTCGCTCATTTCTCAGCGATTGTTGACACAGGTTACAAAAGCTTAAAAGAAAATGATCGCGTAAGTTTTGACATTACAGAAGGACCAAAAGGTAAACAAGCTTCTAACATTCAGAAGGTTTAGTTGCTTTTTGCTTAAATATTAATTTAAGCATCCAAATAAAAAATGACCCTTAACCGGGTCATTTTTTTGCTCTCCAGCTTTATAATAAGTAGTTAGTGCGCAAGCTTATACACCACAATGTTGTCCCCCGCGGTAAAACCAAATATTGCGTTTCCACCGGCAGCTACCGCAATATATTGCTCGCCTTCTATTGAATAACTAATCGGCGGTGCGTTAACGCCAGCATCTACTTTTGTCTGCCATAGCAAATCCCCTGTTTGACTATGGTAAGCATTAAAATTACCATTCCCCTCGCCCATAAAAAGCAGGCCTCCACGCGTTGCTAACAAACCACCCATAAGTGGTTGCTCTGTTTTTACCTGCCATTGCATTTTGCCCGAGGCTAAATTGATTGCCGAAATAACCCCCCAGCGTGGATCTTTTGTCGGTTCTGACGATGCATAGCGGATTGCTGGTTTACCGTTTTTTGCGGGCTCATCTACCAGTGTATATTTGATTGGTGCATGAATACCAGCAACATAACTAATTTGATTCGCTTCATCCAGCACGCTGGGGCTCCAGTTTGAGCCACCTAAAATACCAGGGTACAACACGGTACCCTCTTGTGTTGCTTTGGCAAACAAGTTTTTTTGCGGCACAAATGCATCTGATTTTTTCAATAACTTCCCTGTTGCTCGGTCATTAATGAAGTACCAGCCCGTTTTACTTGCTTGCCCTACCGCCGCTACGGGCTTGCCTTCAACCTGATAATTAAATAATACAGGCGGGCTAGCTAAATCATAACCCCATACATCATGCGGTACTTGCTGGTAGTACCATTTGAGCCGCCCTGTTTCAGTATCTAATGCGACCAGAGACACAGTGTAGAGATTGTCACCTGGTCTTGATGTGTCATTCATTTGCGGTGAAGGGTTACCTGTGCCAAAAAATAATGTATTTGTTTGCGTATCAATCGCTGGCGTACTCCAAGCTGAGCCACCACCATAACGCCATGCGTCCTGATTATTTTGCATATTGGCTTTTTCACTTGCGATATCGCGGTTGAGCGAAATGCCATCTGAAGTCGTTTCAGCAAACTCACCTTCCCAGCCCTGAGAAGGGATTGTTTCAAATTGCCAGATTCGCTTACCTGTATGCGCATCATAAGCAGCCAAAAACCCTGGGCGGCCATACCTTCCATCAACGCCCACTACTGCACCCAGCGGCGCATCTTGCGTTGGCGTATCAAGGTGCAAGCCATATCCTACACCCGTTACCCCTACAATCACTTTGCCTTTATATACAACCGGTGCCATGTTGATGCCAATGCCTGTGCCGCCATAAATATCTTTTTTACTTTTTGCATCTGAATTGCTCAATGCGCTGGCATTTTCAGTAAGTGCAGTGTCGTCTGCCACATCAATATCCCATTGTTTTTGGCCAGTTTTGGCATCCAGCGCGATAAGTCTGGCGTCCACAGTACCAATGTAGACTTTGCCATCATTCACAGCAACGCCACGGTTGGCAGGACCACAACACATTTTCCACTGCGCTCTGCGTTCATGCTTGTAACGCCAAAGCTCCTGACCTGTTTTGGCATCGAGTGCAACGACATGGTTATATGGCAACGCAACATACATCACGCCTCCAGCCACAATCGGGGTTGCTTGAAAGGTGGCAGATACCCCGCTTTTAAAATGCCAAGCTAACGTTAGATTTTTAACATTTTGCGGGTTGATTTGCGTGAGCGGCGAAAAGCGCTGATTCGTGTAATCTCGTCCGTAGCTTGGCCATTCTTGCGCCTTGGCGGTATTTTGCTGATTCGATACGCCCACACACGCGCTGATGGATATGCTGACACTCAACACCATTAGGGTCTTAGAAATTTGATTGCGCATTGTGGTGGTTGAATGATTTTGCATGCTAGGCTTTCGAAATAAGTAATTTTTTGTACTTAAAAGTATACAGATGTGTATACCTTTTGCAAGGTTTGCAAATGCGTTGATTAACATCTACCAAATTCTCAATGACTAAAAACTGCATATCAATCATGACGTGATATTCTGTCAGCCTTTCTTTCAAATAATTCACGATGACTACGCACAGCACCCCAAATGATTCAAACCCGCACGAAACTTTTATCCCCAGCAAAGACTGCTCGCTGGAGTCTTCCATTCTGACGTTGCAAGGCAAGCTTGAAGCACTTGGCATCGTTGTGGAGGAAAAGTCTTGGTTAAATGAAATAGAAGGCATTTGGTCAGTGCATGTCATTGACAAAGACTGCCCGCGCATTTTTACCAACGGCAAAGGCGCCTCACAATTGGCCGCACGGGCGAGCGCATTGGGTGAATATTTTGAGCGCCTAAGCACCAATTACTTCTGGACGCATTTTTACTTGGGTAACACCGTAGCTAACAGTGACTTTGTGCATTATCCAAACGAACAATGGATAAAACTTGATGGCGACCACTGGCCAACCGCATTGCTAACACCAGAATTGCAACAGTTTTACAACCCTGAAGGCACTACCCGTGCCAGCCAACTGATTGATTTAAATTCAGGCAATGCAGCGCGTGGCATTTGCGCAATTCCTTACAAGCGCCTGCGTGACGACAAAACCGTGTTATTTCCGGTCAATTTAATTGGTAACTTATATGTGAGCAATGGCATGAGTGCTGGCAATACGCTCATGGAAGCGCGCACACAGGCTTTGGCAGAGATTTTTGAGCGTGACATAAAATATAAGATTATTCGCGAGGGCCTTTGCTTGCCTGATGTGCCAGAAGCTGTGATTCATCGCTATCCACGCATTGCGGCTGGCATCAATGGGTTACGTGCGGCAGGTTATGGTATTTTGATTAAAGACGCCTCGCTGGGTGGAAAATATCCAGTGATGAACGTTACACTGCTGCACCCAGATGACCAAGGTTGCTTCGCGAGTTTTGGCGCCCATCCGCGCTTTGAGGTAGCCCTTGAGCGTGCACTCACCGAGTTGTTGCAAGGCCGCGCCATTGATGGTTTAACTGGTTTTGCTGCACCCGGCTTTGATATGGAAGAAATTGCGGATTCGCAAAACTTAGAAATCCATTTTGTTGACTCTAGTGGCGTAATAAGTTGGGATTTTCTGCGTAAGACGCCGGACTTTGCATTTGCAGACTGGAATTTCAGCACGACAACCCAAGAGGATTATGACTGGTGCGTCAATACCATTCATGCCAGTGGCCACGATATGTATATTGCAGATTTCACTCACTTAGGCGTCTATGCTTGCCGCATTTTTGTACCTGGCATGAGTGAAATATATCCAGTAGAAGAATTAGAGTGGGAAAACAATACCGTCGGCAACTTGGTACGCCCGTTTGCATTAAAGTTACAAGATCTAAAGTCAGGGGAGTCAGCTGCAT
>JAKPIR010000120.1 GCA_029549705.1 Pseudomonadota bacterium
ATTAGGAGGCAAAGCAACGCCGGCATGTGGTTTTGGCATTGGCCTAGAGCGCGTATTTTTACTGATGCAAGAATATGACATCACTGCTGAGAGTAATCCAGATATTTATTTGGTGAATGTGGGTGAGCTAGCCGAAAAACAGGCTTTTAGCTATGCTGAAACATTGCGTGCAGCTGGTTTAAGTGTAGTCATGCATGTGGGTGGCGGCAGCTTTAAATCGCAAATGAAAAAAGCCGACAGAAGCGGTGCCAGATTTGCTGCCATATTGGGTGACGATGAGGTGCAGTTGAGTGAAATATCGCTTAAACCATTGTTGCAAACGGGTGACCAGATTAAATGTAAATTAAGCGAAGTTGCTGAAAAGTTAGGATCAGCATCATGAATGAACGTAGGAACTATACCTCGGCCATTCTAGGATTAGGGTTGTTGCTAGCCATCGGCATGGCAGCTGCAGCGTTTATATTAGGTGTGCAAGCTAAGAAAGCGGTATCGGGCCAGCAAAGTATCACTGTGAAGGGCTTGGCTGAAAAGCCCATTCAAGCAGATAGCGCAGAGTGGCAAATTGATATTGTGGTGACAGATGCTACACAAGCCGGAGCGCTAAAAAAATTAGCATTAGAGCAAAACGTGGTAGAAGCTTTTTTAAAAGAACAGGGATTAGAGGCAAGTACATGGGTGGCTGATGTTGAGCAATTGCTTCCTCATTACGAAGAGGTTTTTGTGAAGGATATACCGCGTCAGGTACAAAATGGCTATGACGCTATTCAGACTATTCACGTAACCACCAATGATTTAGTTAAAATTACCGCCGCCAATAAGGCATTACTTCAATTACGTATTGATAATCATCCCGTGACCGCAAGATCTCCGAATTATTTAGTCAGCAACTTAGAAGAAATTAAAATGTCTCTGATAGCGGATGCTACAAAAAATGCACGAATGCGTGCGACGGAGTTTGTTAAACAAGACGGGGTTAAGGTCGGTGTAATGAAATCTGCGAGTCAAGGTGCGTTTTATATACTGCCTGTTAGCGGCCAAGTGAGTGATGACAGTTACGGCGGTACTTATGATAAATCCACGATTGATAAAACAGCCCGTGTAGTGGTGACGATTGTTTATAACATTGATTAATTCTAGTGAAATGTGAAGCCAAAACGTGAGTGCTACTTTAAATAAGAAACAACCCTTATTGCAGTTAATGCAAGTGTCGATTTCGCCTAAAAAATCTCCAGCAAAATTGTTAGTCAATCAAGTAAGTTTTGAAATAGAACCTGGCAAAACGACGTGCGTTGTAGGGGAATCTGGTAGCGGCAAGAGTCTAACGGCATTGTCCATCATGGGCTTGCTGTCCAAACAATTGCAGCTAAACTCAGGGAAAATCTTATTTAATGATCATGAAAACGGTCTGCAAGACCTGTCTTTACTCGATTCGAGCGCACTGCAAAAAATCAGGGGCAGAAAAATTGCGATGATTTTTCAAGAACCCATGACGTCACTAAACCCGGTATTGACCGTTGGCTATCAAATTGGTGAAAGTTTAACAGCGCATTTGGGTTTAAAAGGTGACACATTAAACAGCAGGGTTGCAAGTTTACTCGAGATGGTGGGTATCCCTGCTGGCCGTGCGAATAGTTATCCTGATGAGCTTTCTGGCGGGCAGCGCCAGCGTGTGATGATTGCCATGAGTATAGCCTGTGAACCGCAACTTCTTATTGCAGATGAACCAACCACAGCGCTGGACGTGACCGTGCAGGCGCAAATATTAAAACTTTTGCATGAACTCAAAACGCGCATGAATATGGGCATGTTGTTTATTACGCATGATTTTGGTGTAGTCGCCGATATTGCTGATAATGTAGTGGTGATGTTTAGGGGGGAAATCGTAGAGTCCGGCGCTAAAGAGGATGTTTTAAATCATCCACAACATCCTTATACGCAGGCTTTATTAGCGTGCGTCCCGGATGCAGAGGGTAAAAAACCGTTAAAACCCATTGATTACAGCTGGTTAGGGCATGCCGCATGAGTGAATTTATTCTTGAAGCTCGTCATCTGGTTAAAACATATACGCAGCGCAGTGGCCGGTTTGGTTTTAATACCACATTAGTCAAAGCCTTAGATGACGTAAGCGTAGGATTAAGTGCAGGCAAAACACTGGCGGTAGTTGGAGAGTCTGGAAGCGGTAAATCCACGTTGGCCCGATGTCTGTTACAATTGCACCCTTTTGATAGCGGCGAAGTCATTTTTCAGGGTCAGCAGCTTGATAAATTAAGTGGGCAAGCGTTGCGTCAAATGCGACAGTATTTGCAAATGGTATTCCAAGACCCCTTCGCGTCACTCAATCCACGCATGCGCGTTGGAGAGATTGTCGGTGAAGGTCTGGTGATTCATGGGCTAGGAAGTAGCAGCGAGCAACAAAAGAAGGTTGTAGCCATGCTAAAGCGTGTAGGTTTAACTGAAGCCGATATGCAAAAATATCCGCATGAATTCTCTGGTGGGCAACGGCAACGGGTAGGTATAGCGCGTGCACTAGTGTTGCAACCCAAAGTGGTGGTGTGTGACGAGCCGGTTTCTGCGCTGGATGTTTCAATACAAGCACAAATATTACTGTTGCTTAAAGAATTGCAAGCAGAAATGGCACTAAGCTATCTCTTTATTAGCCATGATTTACGCGTGGTGAGGCATATTGCGGATGACGTAGTGGTGATGTATCAGGGTCGCATTGTTGAGCAGGGGAGTGTATCTGAGATTTATGAAACGCCCCGTGAAGAATATACAAGGAAGTTGCTGTCTGCGATTCCGGGTAATGCAATGCATCATTAAGTAAAATATTCTGTTGACCCTAATTGGGTTGATGGATTTAATTTTGAATTTGAATAACAGTAAAGAAGCATAGGAAAAAGTAATGGCATATGATTTAGAAGAGCAGGAACAAATAGACGAATTTAAAGCCTGGTGGAAGCAATATGGCAAAACAGTGAGTTCATTGGTGATTGGTTTGGTTGTGGCCTATGCTGCTTATCAAATCTGGAATTATGTGCAACATAAGCAAGCCATTGATGCGTCAACTCAATTCCAGGAGTTAACGGTCATAGATCAAAAAGATTTAAAAGCAATCCAGGCAAAATCTGCAGCCATAATGGAGCAATATAGCGGAACGCCCTATGCTGCCCGTGCAGCCTTATTTGCCGCTAAAGCTAACTACGCTGCCAAAGACACAAAAAGTGCTAAAGCGCAGCTGGACTGGGCAGTTAAAAATGCGGAAGAAACTGCAACGCGTGTGATGGCTACTTTGCAACTGGCGAATATTCTCGCAGAAGAAAAAGACTATGATGGCGCATTGAAATTACTCGAAGCCAAGCATGATGCAGGCTTTGAAGGGTTGTTTGCTGACCTGAAAGGTGACCTGCTAATGCTTCAAGGGAAACGTGCTGAAGCTAAAGCAGCTTATGAACTTGCGCTATCAAAGCTAGATGCCCAAGGAAAATATCGCGTGATTACGCAGCGTAAACTAGAGGCTTTGGGCTAGTAATGTGATTATCGTTGTTACTACTTTATCAATTGGAGCAATGCGTTGTACTTAAAATCATATCAATCAGTATGCTATAAAACACTGGGCATCTTAGCGTTACTGATAACAACATCTTGCAGCACGCTGACAGATCTTAAAACGGATATTTCAGATAAAGTATTCGGGCGCGAACCTGCTGACGCGCCTGAAGCATTGGTGGATTTTAAGCAAACTGCAAGCAGTAAAGTGCTATGGCAAGCAAAAATAGCTGAGGCTGGAGATTTTGAATTTTCCCCTGTCATTGAAGCTGGCTTTGCCTACGCTGCAGGTGCAACAGGCGATGTCGTTAAGTTAGATATCAATACTGGCAAACAAGAATGGCGCGTCAATGCAGGTGAAAAAATATCTGGTGGCGTAGGTGTTGGCGGAAGTTTAGTGATGGTAGGCACTGCCAAAGGCGCGGTCTACGCATATGATATCGGCGGTAAGTTGCTGTGGAAATCAAAATTAAGCAGTGAAGTATTAAGTGCGCCTAGATATTTTGATGGCATTGTCATTGTGCGGACCAATGATAACCGAATTTACGGCATTAACGCAGATGATGGCAGTCGCAAATGGGTATATGACAGATCAACCCCAGCGCTAACACTGCGTAGCAGTGCTGGTTTGGTGGTAGATGGCGGGGCTGTCTATGCCGGGTTTGGTGGCGGTAAACTCATCGCGTTACGCGCTGATAACGGCAAATTGCTTTGGGAAGCTTCCGTGGCACAGCCCAAAGGCGTGACTGA
>JAKPIR010000136.1 GCA_029549705.1 Pseudomonadota bacterium
GTTTGGTTCTGTGTTAGGTCAGCATGTTGCCATGCCGAGCGGCTTAATGGCGGCGGCTTGCCAAATGTTGGTGGGCGGTGTGGTGATGCTGATGGCCAGCACGATTCGGGGTGAAATCTGGCCCCAAACGATAAGCGCAAAATCATGGTGGGCGCTGGTGTTTCTGGTCATCTTTGGCTCACTCCTTGCCTATAGCGCGTATATGTACTTGCTAAAAACAGTGCGCCCGCTGGTGGCCAGTAGCAACACCTTTGTAAACCCGGTCGTCGCTTTTATTGTGGGCATCTGGCTGGCCAAAGAGCAGGTCACGTCCAACGAATATATTGCTCTTGCAGTGATTATAGGGGGCGTGATTTTAGTGCTCACTGCCAATAATGAAACGATTAAGAATGAGTAACTTAGAGAATTAGACATGAACGCAAAACAACAAAACCTCGCCTTGTTTGACTTAGACAACACGCTACTCGCGGGCGATAGCGATTTTCAATGGGGGCAATTTATGATTGCGCAAGGCTTGCTGGATCGCGCCGCGCATCACGACCGCAACGTGCAATTTCATGAAGATTACAAGCAAGGCAAACTGGATATTGAAGCATTTTTGAAGTTTCAATTACATCCGCTTTCGCAACATAAACGCGCGTTCTTAGATGCGCTACATTTGGAATACATGAAGCAAGTCATTCGCCCCATGATGACGGAAAAAGCGCGTGCACTGGTTGAAAAGCATCGTGCGCAGGGTGATTTGTTGCTGGTCATTACCGCCACTAACAGCTTTATCACGCGCCCTATTGCACTGGATTTTGGCATTGAAAACCTGATCGGCACCGATCCGGAAGAAATTAACGGTGAATTCACAGGCGGTTTTGTGGGCGTGCCAAGTTTTCAAACGGGTAAAGTGACGCGTTTAAATCAATGGCTGGCCGAACGTGGGCAAACATTGGCAGATTTTGCAGTGAGCTATTTTTATAGCGATTCACACAATGATTTACCGCTGATGAAACTGGTCACCAACCCAGTGGCGGTGGATGCTGACCCAGAATTAACCGCTTATGCTACAGCACAAAATTGGCCGCAAATTAGTTTGCGATAGTGATTCAAAAAGGGTGAATTTCACACGAGGAATTTTTAATGCCCTGCGAGCCTTTATTTACAAGGCTCGCAGGGCATTAAAAAAGGTTGTGCCTCAAAACAGGCTTAAGCTTGCTTAATGACTTCTAATATAAACTTCGTGCCTACGTATGCCAGCAATAACAGCACAAAACCAATTAACGTCAGTTTGATGGCTTTTTTACCACGCCAGCCATATTGGTAATGCCCAAATAACAGCCAGCCGTAAATTAGCCATGAGGCAATTGAAAAAATTGTTTTATGATTAAATTGTGCGACTTTACCAAAAATCTCTTCTGAAAATATCATGCCGCTGATGAGCGTGACGGTGAGCAGAATAAAGCCAAGGTTGATGACTCGGAACAATAATTTTTCCATGACCAGTAACGGAGGAAAATCGGGCAGCTGAATCCAGTTTTTCTTTTGATGTAAACTGCGCTCGGCCACCATCATAATCAGCGCGTGTAGTGTGGCAAAGGTAAATAGACTATACGCCACCAGCGCAATACCAATATGAATGAGCAGTAAATTGGCCCCCTGGGTGGATAAGAAATGGTTTTGCGTGCTAAGCGCAGGCAAAAGTGCAAATACCGCTGCGGGTGGCAATACAAAGGCTTGCAGACTATAAAGCGGGTGCTTTAAATTGACCAGCCAATAAATAAGTACAGTCAGCCAGAGAATCGCGGAAAGCGCCAAGAAAAATCCTAAGTTGACACCAGCAACAGCAAACACATCTTGAAAAAGCAACCAACCATGCAAAGCAAGGCCAAGCGCAATCATAGCGGTATGCAATTTAAGATTTTTTTCAGGCAGTTTGGCCACACGCCAGAAATCAATCGCCACGGCTAAATAGATAAAAAAGACGATTAAATAAGGAATAAGATTTTGCATAGCTAAATTATCGCGTGTTTAGGTTAAAATTGCACATTGATTTTGATTATCCTAGATTTTAATTATCCTAGATTTTAATTATCCTGAAATAAAATTATTTTGCTGTATAGGCCATTTAATTTTAACTAAATTTAAAAGTAAACTCATTTAAAGAAGAACATTATGCTAGATAATTTAACCGGTCGCCTACAAGGCGTCATCAAAACGTTGCGTGGCCACGCAAGACTCACAGAAGAAAATATTGCCGACGCCATGCGCGAAGTTCGCATGGCGCTGTTAGAGGCCGACGTTGCCTTGCCTGTGGTAAAAGAATTTATCGCCAAAGTAAAAGAACGCGCACAAGGCAAAGAAGTGCTTGCGAGCTTAACACCTGGCCAAGCTGTTATTGAAGTGGTGAATGATGAGCTGACTTCGCTGATGGGCAAGGCCAATGTGGGCTTAAATCTTGCCGCTGTGCCGCCTGCAATCATCCTCATGGCAGGCTTGCAAGGCTCGGGTAAAACGACTACTTCAGGTAAATTGGCCAAGTTACTTAAAGAACAAAAGAAAAAAGTATTGCTAGCCAGTGCAGACGTGTATCGCCCAGCCGCGATTGAACAACTCAAAACACTGGCAAAACAATTGGATGTAGACTGTTTTGATAGCAACGCCAATCAAAAGCCTCTTGATATAGCCGCCGCCACGCTTGAATTTGCCAAACGCGGCTATTACGATGTGGTGATTTTTGATACCGCTGGGCGTTTAGGTATTGATGAAGCGATGATGGCGGAAATCAAAGCGCTGCATACCTTTTTAAACCCGATAGAAACCTTGTTTGTGGTGGATGCCATGCAAGGTCAAGACGCGGTAAACACCGCCAAAGCCTTCGGCGATACGCTGCCACTAACAGGCGTGGTTTTAACCAAGCTAGATGGTGACTCACGCGGTGGTGCCGCGCTCTCGGTACGCCATGTAACGGGCAAACCGATTAAATTTATCGGCGTCAGTGAAAAAGTCGATGGCTTAGAGCCATTTTACCCAGACCGCATGGCGGGCCGTATTTTGGGCATGGGTGATGTGCTTAGTCTTATTGAGCAAGCGCATAAAAATGTGGATATGGCTGAGGCGCAAAAAGTCGCCGATAAAATCAAATCAGGTAAGAACTTTGATTTAGAAGACTTCAAAACGCAAATGAGCCAAATGCGCAAAATGGGCGGCATGCAATCGCTCATGGATAAGCTGCCTGCACAATTAGCGCAAGCCGCAGGGCAATTACAATCAAATGAGGGCGATAAAGCGATTCGCCGTATGGAAGGCATTATTAATAGCATGACACCGCTAGAACGCCGCAAACCGGAAGTCATCAAGGCCACGCGTAAAAAACGCATTGCCGATGGCGCAGGTGTGCAAGTGCAAGAAGTCAATCGCCTGCTGAAGCAATTTGAAGAAACCCAAAAAATGATGAAAATGTTCAGCAAAGGCGGCATGAGCAAAATGATGCGCGCCATGGGCGGCATGATGGGTGGAAAACTACCTGGCATGCGCTAGTTTTAGGCACATTGCGAAGTTGTAAACAAAAAATATAGGTAAATTTACGCAATATTCTCAAAATCGCATTGACCGTAACGGCGCTTTCTTGCATAATGGCGGGCTTTCGTGGGCAGGGAAATAAAACCTACTCAATGGGGTGTTAGCTCAGCTGGTAGAGCAGCGGACTTTTAATCCGTTTGTCGTGGGTTCGATCCCCGCACGCCCTACCAATACCAGCGCGGCTTAACGGAAGTTAAGCCGCGCTATTTATTTCCGCAAATACCTTACTTTTCCGCAAATAGACATTTTTAGGTGATTTAGACTATCTGCTTGGGTTTACTTTTTGTCCCCGACGCTACCAGTCGTAATGCCCTGTAATTTTCACTTACCCAGTTCGAGTAACAACTGCATAGCTCATTCTTCAATGAATTTATTACATTCTACAATCAGGCTGAT
>JAKPIR010000139.1 GCA_029549705.1 Pseudomonadota bacterium
TGGGCGTCGGTTGCGTATTCTTGGTTTTACGACATTCAAAGACTATCTTGATAATCTTGAAAATGAAAACAGTGCCGATGAATGGGAAGCCTTTACCAACGCACTAACGACCAATCTCACTTCATTTTTTAGGGAAGAGCATCATTTTCCGATTTTGGCCGAGCATTTGCAGGCTATAAAAACCCCGATTCGTATTTGGTGTTCAGCCGCCTCAACGGGTGAAGAACCTTACACCATCGCCATGACGGCGTGTGAGGCGTTTGGCACCATGCGCCCGCCGGTTGAAATTATTGCGACAGATATTGACACCAATGTACTGGCTACGGCCTCACGCGGCGTTTACCCGTATGAGCGCGTGAGTCGGTTATCTTTAGAGCGTCGTCGCCAGTTTTTTCAGAAGGGCTCAGGTAAACATGAAGGCATGGTACGTGTACGAAATGAGCTTAAAAGCCTGATTACCTTTCACCAACTCAATTTGCTTGAGCAGCAATGGCCGCTAAAAGAGCCCTTTGATGTCATCTTTTGCAGAAACGTCATGATTTATTTTGACAAACCAACACAAGCCAAAATTTTAAGCCGTTTTGTGCCGTTGATGAAACCCAATGCCCTGTTGTTTGCAGGGCATTCTGAAAACTTTCTCTATGTTTCAGACGCATTTCATCTGCGCGGAAAAACTGTGTATGACCTGAAACAGCAAGCTGGCAAATCCGCAACGCAACGTCTGGCGGAGGCTGCTGTATGAGCATGCTAGAAGAAGAAATTTCAACTACGCTGTATTACGACCGTACGTTTGATTGCAATGCAGCCAAAATATCGCCTGGCGAATATTATTTTACCGATAAAGATATGGTCATTGTCACGGTGCTAGGTTCATGCGTATCGGCCTGTATTCGCGACAACATTTCTGGCATCGGTGGTATGAATCACTTTATGTTACCAGATAGTGCCGCGGCCGATAAAGACAGCCCAGTTTCAGAATCTATGCGCTACGGCACTTACGCAATGGAGGTGCTCATTAACCAATTACTACGAAACGGCGCGCGCCGTGAAAACCTAGAAGCCAAGATTTTTGGCGGCGGCAATGTGCTCAAAAGCTTTACCACCATGAACGTAGGTGACCGCAATGCCAGTTTTGTGCGCAAATTTTTAAAAGAAGAGCGCATTCGAGTAACAGGGGAAGATTTGCTCGATATTTATCCTAGAAAAGTCTATTACTTTCCAAAAACAGGCAAAGTGCTAGTCAAAAAACTCAAAAATATGCACAACGATACGCTTTATAAACGTGAAGAAGCTTACGCCAGCAAACTTAAAACGGCTGATGTGGGTGGTGAAATCGACTTGTTTTAATTTATTTCACTCGTATTCAAACGATTACGGGTGAAATTTAGAGATTGGTGATAATAAATGAAAATAAAAGTCCTCGTGATAGATGATTCTGCGCTTATACGCAGCTTGTTAACTGAAATCATCAACAGTCAAAAAGACATGGAAGTAGTAGGTGCCGCGCCAGACCCACTCATTGCGCGCGATATGATTAAGCAATTAAACCCGGATGTGCTCACGCTTGATGTTGAAATGCCCAAGATGGACGGCCTAGATTTTTTAGAACGTTTAATGCGCTTGCGTCCAATGCCGGTGGTGATGGTTTCAACCTTAACCGAGCGCGGTTCTGAAATCACCATGCGTGCGCTTGAGTTAGGCGCAACAGATTTTGTGACCAAACCAAAAATGTCGATTAGCGATGGCATGCGTGATTACACTGATGAAATTACCGATAAAATCCGTGCTGCGTCTAAAGCTAGAGTACAAACACTATCACGCCAGCCGGCCGTGCAAAACAACACCCCGGCGCCATTACGTAACCCGCTGATTAGTAGTGAAAAACTACTGATTATTGGCGCATCCACTGGTGGTACTGAAGCGATTAAAGCGTTTTTATTACAAATGCCATCAGATTGCCCAGGCATTGTCATCACCCAACATATGCCAGCAGGTTTTACAAAATCGTTTGCAAACCGGCTGGATTCGCTTTGCAAAATATCAGTCAAAGAAGCGCAGGGTGGAGAACGTATTTTGCCAGGCCATGCGTATATTGCCCCAGGTGACAAACATTTATTGCTGGCCAGAAGTGGTGCCAATTACGTAACGCAACTGAGTGATGAGCCACCAGTCAATCGCCATAAACCTTCAGTGGATGTGCTGTTTGATTCAGCTGCTGCATTGGCAGGTAAAAATGCCGTGGGGGTAATTTTAACCGGCATGGGTAAAGACGGTGCTGCTGGCATGGCCAAAATGAAACAAGCAGGTGCCTATAACTTTGCCCAAAATGAAGAAAGCTGTGTTGTGTATGGAATGCCGCGTGAAGCCGTGGCGCACGGCGGCGTGCATGAAATAGCGCATTTGCAGGATCTACCAAAATTGGTGCTCAATTATTTAACCGCCAATAGTGCGCGTGCCTTACGTGTTTAATGAGAAAAGAAGGCTATTTACCACGCTGATTTCGGCTAAAGTTTAGCCATATTCAGCCGATAATAAGCATGTACGATACAAATTTATTGAAAGTTTAGGGCTTAAATTTTCAATTTAGCAAATGATTACGGAGCAGAAATGGCCAACCCAAATACTAAATTTCTTGTTGTAGATGACTTTTCAACCATGCGCAGAATTGTGCGCAATCTACTTAAAGAACTCGGCTATAACAATGTGGATGAAGCGGAAGATGGCGTAGTCGCGCTAGGTAAGCTCAAAGGTGGCGGTTTTGATTTTGTGGTATCTGATTGGAATATGCCCAACATGGATGGCCTAACTCTGTTGCAGCATATTCGTGCAGATGCAGAAATTAAGCATTTGCCAGTATTGATGGTAACGGCTGAAGCCAAAAAAGAAAATATTATCGCCGCTGCACAAGCGGGTGCTAACGGCTATGTGGTTAAACCATTTACGGCCGCCACGTTAGATGAAAAACTAGCTAAAATATTTGAGAAACTCGAGAAAGCGGCGGCTTAATGATTACTAGCGAGAATTTGCAAGAACCAACGACACTTGCAGGCCACGCACAAGCATTGACGCCGCAAGACGAGATGCTCAACCGCATTGGCCACGTGACCAGAACCCTACACGACAGCTTAAGAGGCTTAGGGCTGGAAAAAATTATGGAACAAGTCGCGCAAGAGATTCCAGACGCGCGCGACCGCTTAAAATATGTTGCCAAAATGACCGAGCAGGCGGCAGAGCGTGTGCTCAATGCCACAGATGCCGCCATGCCACTGCAAGACGCTATTCAATCGCAAGGCAATGCCTTAGAAGCGAACTGGAAAGCGATTCTTGCCAATGCGTCAGTCAAAAGTGAATACAACAAAATTGCACATGAAACGCTTGCATATTTGGCTGCTACAAGTAAAAACTCCGCAGAAACCAAAGCGCTGCTCATGGATATTATGATGGCGCAAGACTTTCAGGACTTAACGGGTCAGGTCATCAAAAAAATCACGACCTTAGCGCAAGAACTAGAAAAGCAGTTGGTACAGGTATTGGTTGATTTTTCACCAAATATGGCAAAAAAAGAGACTGAAAATCACCTGATGAATGGCCCACAAATTGACCCAGAAAATACCGCCGACGTGGTAGCCAATCAAGAACAAGTAGATGATTTGCTCGATAGTTTAGGCTTTTAAAAAACCAGTTTTAAATTTAAAAATTGCAACAATCTCCAAGGCCTGCCCTGTAAGCCTTATAAATAAAGGCTTGCAGGGCAGTATTTTTTTATCGGCAGCAATACCAACGCTATTGATTTAAAAATCCTCGCTATTTTTAGCAGAAGCAAGCTGGCTTTTCCAAGTTAAATATACCCGACAATCAAACTCAAACTGGTGATAATCTGGCTCCATATATTGGCAAAGCTGGTAGAAGGCTTTGTCATGATTGCGCTCTTTTAAATGCGACAATTCATGCACCACAATCATCCGTAAAAATTCAGCGGGTGTTTCTTTAAAAAACGCAGAAATACGGATTTCTTTTTTAGCTTTTAACTTGCCGCCTTGCACGCGAGAGACCGCTGTATTCAGCCCCAATGCGTGGTGCGAAA
>JAKPIR010000140.1 GCA_029549705.1 Pseudomonadota bacterium
CCGATTTCACCAATGGCCACAGGGTGATGCTTTGCCACATAGGCACTTAACACGCTTAAATCAGCTTCATGAGCATCATCCACATACATCGGGTGTATGCCAAGCGCATAAACACAATGCTTGTGCTTATTTGATAGCGCAATGACATCATCAAAATGATTGCGTGCCACGGCAGGCACCACAATGCTTGTAACGCCTTGTTCCAGCGCCTCTAACGCCACGGCATCTCTATCCGCATCAAACTCAGCGGCATCAAGATGACAATGCGTGTCAATTAACATGATTTAGGCGGTCTTGGTAGGTTTTGCACGCACACGTATATCCGCACCCACTTGGCGTACATCAACTATTTGCAAATCAATGGCCTGCTGCATTTCGGTGAATGCTGGCATGGCAAACATACCTTTGGCGTCTGTACCCATCAGTTTTGGGGCGTAATAAAAAATAAATTCATCGATTAAGCCTGCTTGTAAAAATGCACCATTTAAGCCCTGCCCTGCTTCTAGCAACACTTCGTTGATGCCGCGCTGCGCAAGGTTAACCAATAAAGCCTTTAAATCTACACGCGCATTCGCATCGGGCAGATGCAAACAATCTGCACCTGCCGCGTTAAGGCTACCGACTTGATGATTGGGGTCACTCGCGTAGGCAATTAAAGTTTGGCCATGTTGCAATAGATTGGCATCTGCGGATGTTTGCAAATGGCCATCTACAATCACACGCAAAGGCTGGCGTGTAGTATTTGGCAAGCGCACCGTCATGCTCGGATTATCCGCCAGCACCGTACCAATGCCCGTCATGATGGCGCAGCTTTGCGCGCGCCAGCGCTGCACATCTTGCCTTGCGGGGTCACTGGTAATCCACTGGCTTTTGCCGTTATTGAGCGCCGTTTTGCCATCTAAACTCGCAGCGACTTTGCAACGCACATAAGGCAAGCCGCGTATCATGCGTGAGATAAAGCCGACATTCAGCGTATTCGCCACCGACGCCATGAGTCCAACGCCCACCTCAATTCCATTGGCCTGTAACCGTTGAATACCATTGCCCGCCACCAACGGATTCGGGTCTTGCATCGCCACCACCACGCGCCCTACACCTGCCTGAATTAAAGCATCCACACAAGGTGGCGTTCGGCCGTGATGATTGCAAGGTTCAAGCGTGACATACACATCAGCACCTTTTGCATTGGCACCCGCATTGCGCAAAGCCAGCACTTCTGCGTGCGGCTCTCCTGCTTTGAGATGCGCCCCCTGGCCGATGATTTGGTGATTTTTTACAATAACACAGCCCACGCGTGGATTTGGTGTGGTGGTGTACAACCCTTGCTCTGCTAACTGCAGCGCCAAGGTCATATAAGTATGGTCAGCGATTGAGAACAAAAGTGTTAAACCATTCGCGCATGCGTTGTACGCTTAGTGTGAAGAAATACGGCTATTGATTAACCGGTTATTTTTGTCAAAGAACAGTAGCAGCCCGTGATAAACGTGCATGCATTTACCTAAATCATATTCCATGGATTTTTCATCTTCATAACTTGGGCGGCCCAACAACACGCCCACAGCATCACGTGCGGTGCCTTTTGATAATACATTTTGCTGTAAATCATAGGCCATATCGCCGCGCTTGCATTCTTGCTCGATGGTGGCCGCATGCTGCATCCATTTCACTTGGTCAAACTTTTCACTGCCAAACACCACACTGTCTTTCATGGTCCACCAGCTAAAAAAAACCAGCGTGACAATCAGGGTAAAGACTGCAAAACCAATGGTTAGCCAGTTGATTAATTTCATATGCTTGTTTCCTTTAGCATGCACGCACGGCTGTTGCTTGAATGGACGCTATAAATCACGAATCGCATCGTTAAAATCGTCCACATCCGAAAAGCTCCGATACACTGACGCAAAGCGAATATAGGCTACTTTGTCCATCAATTTAAGTTCATGCATCACGCTTTCGCCTAAATCACGGGCGGGAATCTCCCGCACGCCTAAACTTAACAATTTTTGTGTGATTTTATCCAAGGCACGGTCCACGTACTCAGTGGGCACTGGGCGTTTATGCAAAGCACGTGAAAAAGACAAGCGTAATTTTTCGCGGTTAAACTCTTCACGTGTGCCATTAGTTTTGACCACTTGCGGCATATGCAGTTCAGCGGTTTCATAGGTGGTAAAACGTTTGTCACAAGCCCCGCATTTACGGCGGCGGCGAATGGAATCGCCCTCGTCATTGACTCTGGAGTCAATCACTTGCGTGTCATCCGCACCGCAAAAAGGGCATTTCATGATTATTGCGCGTAAACAGGAAATCTGGCCGTCAGCGCATGCACTTTGGCTTTAACAGCCGCAATCACCGCCTCATCGGCCGGATTATCCAGTATGTCTGCGATTAAATTCGCCACGAGTTTTGCTTCATCTTCTTTGAAGCCGCGTGTAGTAATCGCCGGTGCGCCAATGCGGATACCAGAAGTCACAAACGGGCTTTCTGGGTCGTTCGGAATTGAATTTTTATTCACGGTAATGTGCGCCAAACCAAGTGCTGCATCTGCCGCTTTGCCGGTTAAACCTTTTGGACGTAAATCCACCAAGAACATGTGCGATTCCGTACGGCCAGAAATGATGCGCAAGCCACGTTCGGTAAGCGTTTTCGCCATCGTTTGTGCGTTCTTGATTACTTGTGTCTGATAAACTTTAAAAGCGGGTTGCGAAGCTTCTAAAAACGCGGTGGCTTTTGCTGCAATCACATGCATCAAAGGGCCGCCTTGCAAAGCAGGGAACACGCTAGAGTTCAATGATTTTTCAAATTCTGCTTTTGCTAAAATAATGCCGCCGCGTGGGCCACGTAAAGTTTTATGCGTGGTAGAAGTCACAAAGTCTGCGTGCGGCACCGGATTTGGGTAAACGCCCGCCGCAATCAGGCCAGAATAATGCGCCATGTCCACCATAAAGTACGCACCCACCTTTTTAGCAATTTCAGCCATGCGCGCCCAATCAAAACGCAAAGCATAGGCCGATGCACCGCCAATTAATAATTTTGGCTTACACTCAATGGCAATCCGCTCCATATCATCGTAATCAATTTCTTCATTGGCATTTAAACCATAAGGCACAATGTTAAATAACTTGCCTGATAAATTGGCAGGTGAGCCATGCGTTAAATGGCCACCGTGGCCAAGATTCATGCCCATGACCGTATCACCCGGTTTCAAAATTGAAAAATATACGGCCTGATTCGCCTGCGAGCCAGAATGTGGCTGCACGTTAGCGTACTCAGCGCCATACAACGCTTTTAAGCGGTCAATCGCCAATTGCTCGACTTGGTCTACATACTCACAGCCACCGTAAAAACGTTTGCCGGGATAACCTTCAGCATATTTATTGGTGAGTTGCGAACCTTGCGCCTGCATCACCGCTGGGCTGGTGTAGTTTTCAGAAGCAATCAGTTCGATGTGCTCATGTTGGCGCACCACCTCACCTTTAATCATGGCATCTAGGGCTGGATCAACTTGGTCTAAGGTATTGGCGAAATGAAACGGGGCTGGATGATTGGTTGTAGCAGTCATAAGAAAAGTTTTCCAAATACTTGAATAAATTAATGCGGTATTTTACCACGCTCTAGGTTGAAGATTAAAGGTTAAAAAATAAAACCAAGCTTGCGTAATACGACACTGATTCTGCGCAAATTGTTGCATGAAAATACGCACTATTTTGGCTTGATAATACAGCAACCCTTTTCACCCGCCCTGCAAGCCTTGTAAATAAAGGCTCACAGGGCTACGATTTTCTCTCGCACAAAAAAACCCTTTAAACAGATAATTAAAAACCCTGATTTTTAACTGCAATTGTTGCTTTGAATGCGGTACGTGCCATGCATTTTTTAATGTGCTTTAATCAGTTGAATCACTTTGCCGCGTTTTGGTCACAGCGCTATAATGGAGTTCAACTACAGCAAGGAAATCACCAAATGAAATGGACAGACACAAACACCATCGCAGAAATGCTCTATGACACGCACCCGGATATTGACCCAAAAACCATTCGTTTTACTGATCTAATGAATTGGGTGCTGGCATTAGAGGGTTTTGACGATTTACCCGAACATTGCGGTGAAAAAATCTTGGAAGCCATTCAGCTCGCTTGGATGGATGAAGCGTCGTAATCTTGATGTTAGAGGCGGCATTCATCGCGTTAGTCTGGCTGTTTGTTAAGCATTTTATTTGCGATTTTCCATTGCAGGCAACGCCTTGGATGTATCGCAACAAAGGCACGTATGGCCACGTTGGCGGCTTGGCACACTCAGCCCTGCATGGCCTGGGTACTTTCGTTATTTTAATTTACTGGCTTGGCCTGCATGCCTGGGTTTACGCACTGGCTGACGCTGTGATTCACTATCACATTGATTGGGCGAAGATGAATACCAACCGCTATTTCAACCTTAAACCAGACAATAGTGAATGGTTCTGGATTTCATTAGGGTTTGATCAATTGCTACATCACCTCACCTATTTTGGCATTGTGGCCATCGCTTTTAAGCTGATATAGCGCGCATGTCTCGACACACACTGCTATTTGCCGCCATTTGGATAGCACTTGCGGGCGTTATCTTCTACCTTGCCGATGGTATTCAAAACCCCAACAAACTCAACAAGTTGGGAGATGCCAGCACCGTGGTGCTCAAACGAGGGCTAGATGGTCATTATCGTAGCGAGGCACTTATCAATGGGCAAAAAGTCGATGTGCTGGTGGACACCGGCGCCACGGGCGTGGCCATATCACAGCGCGTGGCCGATAAGCTCAATTTAAAGAGCGTGGACGCCATTCGCACCAATACCGCCAATGGCGACAGTGTGGGCTACATGGTACGTTTAAAATCGGTGCAGATTGGCGGCGTCAGTGCTGAAAATGTGGCCGCCATGATTGCCCCAGGCCTAGATGGCGACATACTTCTGGGCATGTCTTTTTTGGGGCGCATGGATGTGCGGCTCTACAAGGGCGAAATGACGATTAAGCAGGTTGAAGACTAAAAGTCGTCAACAAAAAATAGCCATCTCTATTACAAACCAACCACTTTCACAGTCTGGTTTCGTCCTTTTTTCTTGGCTTCATATAACGCGGTATCAGCAAAGTGCAATAGCGCATCAAATCGGCTCAGGTTTCCCCCTGTAAATGCAGCTAAACCTACGCTGATAGTAAAATGGATGGGAATACCTCTGTAGTCAATTGAGGTTTCTTTCACCGCGTGATGTAGGCGATTTGCAAAATTTTCCGCCTCATCGATAGTAGTGTTTGGCAGAAAAAATGAAAACTCCTCGCCCCCGATACGTCCTGCAATATCGCTTTCCCTAGACACTTTTTTAACGATTTGACCGAACAATGTCAGCACTTGATCACCCGTGGCGTGTCCGTACTGGTCGTTAATCAACTTAAACAAATCCATATCGGCCGCCAAAATGCAAAAATTTTGTTTCTCGCGCTTTGCAATGGTATAAGCATATTCAGCGCGTTCTAAAAATGCGCGTCGATTTAACAATTTCGTCAATGAATCAAAAGTGGCGAGCGCGCGCATCTCGTTTTCCAGCGCATTCAATTGGAACACCAATTTAACAAATGGATAGCTGACTAAAGGCGCAATTAAGAGCGGTGCCAAAATAGACATCAGCATTGTCATTTTGATAGAAATAGAAGGGACCAACATCGCCACAATAAAAGAAACCACTATGGAAACCAGCACAGACACTACCGTGATGATGAACACGGTTTTTTTAACGCCCATTCTTAAAATGAATTTGTTCATTGGAAGCGCTGGTTAACTCGTCGTCTGCTAAGTAATCACGGTTGGAGTGTCACGCCCTGTTTTTTCTTTCAGTTGCGAAATTTGCAGTGCGATTTGAATCATCTCAGCCAATGCCACTTGCGCATCTAAATGATGGTTTTTAGTGTCAGGGTCAAAGGCTTCAAGGTAAATACGAATCGTCGCGCCTTCAGTACCCGTTCCAGATAGCCTAAACACAATGCGCGAACCATCGGTAAACAAAATGCGGATGCCTTGATTGTTGCTGACAGAGCCATCAATCGGGTCGTGGTAGCTAAAGTCATCGCAGGTTTTCACGGTGTAGCGGCCAAACGTTTGATTCGGCAAGCTGGTAAATTGCGCGTGTAAGTGCGCGATGACGCTATTTGCCGCATCCGTTGGGATAGATTCG
>JAKPIR010000183.1 GCA_029549705.1 Pseudomonadota bacterium
GGTGTTGGCAGCACGGTTAGGTGCGCACATCGCCGAAGGTGGCATGGCCATACTCACCACGCATCAGGATGTCAGTGTCAACGCGAAGCATACGCAAACGTTGAGATTAAGCAAATGAATAATGCATGGTTGACCGTTTTAACGCGCGACTTATTGCAGGCGTATCGCAGGCGGTCTGATATTGCAACGACCTTTTTTTTCTTTGTCATTGTCTCTAGCTTGTTCCCTTTGGGTGTTGGTTCAGACTCAGCTATTTTAAGCATGATTGCGCCGGGAGTACTTTGGGTGGCGGCTTTATTGGCGGGCATGATTTCGTTATCAAGACTATTTGCCACAGATTTTGCCGATGGTGCTTTAGAGCAGATGTTATTGTCACCTCAGCCATTAGCGTTGCTGGTGTCGGCCAAAATTTTGGCGCATTGGTTAGTGTGCGGTTTGCCTGTGGTGTTGCTGGCGCCGATTATTGGCTTGCAATATGCCTTACCCAATGAAGCGATTAGTACACTGGTGCTTTCACTCCTGCTGGGTACGCCCGCACTAAGTTTGATTGGTGCTATTGGTGCTGCCCTGACATTGGGCGCCCGCGGCAGTGGTTTATTGGTTGCATTGTTGGTGCTACCGTTGTATATTCCGGTGCTGATTTTTGGCTCGCTGGCAGTGGCTGCCAGTCAGCATGGCATGAGTCCGCAAGCGCACCTATCTTTGTTGGCAGCAATCTCGCTTTTGGCTTTGGTGCTTGCACCGCTTGCTACGGCTGCTGCCTTACGCATTTCTGTAGAGTAACTAAAACCTATGAGTTTAAAGAAAATTATATTCGCCTTAGGCTTAATCATCGCGCTAACTGCCGCTACGCTGATATTCTTTACGCATGGCCTCAATTATATCGGCGTGAACGTTGCATTATTAGGATTAGGGGCGGTGCTGATGCGCCAATCAGCCTACTTTTCAGATAATTTTTATCAACATGCGTCTCCGCAATCCTTTTACCCGACCGCTGGGCGAATGATTCCGTGGTTTGCATGGCTGGCTGCGGTGCTGGTTATTTATGGTTTATATATCAGCTTTGCCATTGCGCCGACGGATTTTCAGCAAGGTGAAGCCTATCGGATTATTTTTGTGCATGTGCCTGCGGCCTGGATGTCGATGGTGATTTACTTGGCCATGGCCTTTTGGGCAGGTGTCGGTTTAGCGCTAAATTCAAAACTTTCAGCCATGATGGCACAAGCGCTTGCCCCGACGGGTGCAATATTCACTTTGTTGGCGCTGGTGACGGGTTCGCTTTGGGGTAAACCGATGTGGGGCACCTATTGGGTGTGGGACGCACGCTTAACTTCTGAGTTAATTTTATTATTTTTATATCTAGGCTTCATGGCATTGCAGGCATCCATTGATGACCCTCGCAAAGCTGACCGTGCAGGCGCATTATTGGCACTTGTAGGTGCAGTGAATATTCCCATTATTTATTTTTCAGTCAAATGGTGGAATACGTTGCATCAAGGTTCCAGCATTAATATGGGTGCAGCACCGAAAATGGCGGCTACGATGTTTGAAGGCATGATATTGATGGCGCTTGCTTTCTGGATGTATACCATCGCGGTGGCGCTAATTCGCGTGCGTTGCATTATTTTAGAGCGTGAGCGTAACGCTGGCTGGGTAAAAGAATTGTCCGTAAAGGAAATAGCATAATGCAGTGGGAAAGTTGGTCAGCTTTTTTTAACATGGGCGGCTACGCATTTTATGTGTGGTTTTCTTTTGGATTAACGGCACTTTGTGTGGTGTGGGAAGTCATAGCACTGCGTAAGCGGAGCAGTGAAGCCTTGCGCTTGACACGGTTACTTTCTCAAAATGATTAACATTGAATTCAGGTATACATACAATGGCATTAAAAGCACGACATAAACGGTTCATTCTTATCGGTATCGGTTTAGGGCTCATTGGCCTGGCCGCAATGCTGATTTTGAATGCGTTCCAAAGCAATATGGTGTTTTTCTACACGCCAACACAAGTGGCACAAGGTGAGGTGCCAAAAAACACCGGCTTTCGTATAGGTGGCTTGGTAGAAGAAAAAAGCTTTAAACGTGGTGAAGACGGTTTGAGTGTGCGATTTATTATTACAGACACGGCCAAAACGGTACCGGTCATTTATAAAGGGGTGCTACCTGACCTGTTTAAAGAGGGTAAAGGCGTAGTCGCGCAAGGTAAATTAGGTGAGGATGGCACTTTTACCGCGAGCGAAGTGCTAGCCAAGCACGATGAAAATTATATGCCGCCTGAAGCCGCTGAAGCACTAAAACGTGCACAAACACAAAGTAATACTGTGGTGATGCCAAAGTAGTTGCAATGGCAATGAAAAACTGAAAATTCAACATGTAAATAGCTCAACCTTTTTGACCTAGTCTGAGAGCCTTATAAATAAAGGCTTGCAGGGCACTGATTTTTGCTCGACGTATTTTTAAGCCGTTTTTTGTCAAAACAGGCACAGTCAAATAGTATTTTTGCGGCGAGAACTTCTTGCCACCTAACCGAATTAGTTTGTTAAAAGGACGTGAATGTGATTCCTGAAATTGGTCATTTTTCTTTGATACTAGCGTTGCTGGTTGCATTGTTGCTGGGAAGTCTACCTATTATAGGTGCTGCGCGTGGCAATGCGGCGTGGATGAGTTTGGCTAAACCGCTATCACGTGTTCAATTTTTGCTCATCGGTTTTGCTTTTGTTTGTTTGGCTTATGCTTTCGCAACAAAAGACTATTCTGTTTTGTATGTCGCATCAAATTCAAATTCAAAGCTGCCTTTGGCGTTTAGGATTGCCGCTGTGTGGGGCGGTCATGAAGGTTCGTTGCTGCTGTGGGCGCTGATACTTAGTATTTGGACAGTGGCAGTAAGCTTGTTTTCAAAGCATCTGCCAGATGACATGCGCGCTAGAATTTTAGGTGTGATGGGCATCATCAGTGTGGGTTTTTTGCTTTTTATGCTGATGGTTTCAAATCCATTTGAACGATTAATTCCAGCCGCAATCGACGGCCGTGATTTGAATCCGCTTCTGCAAGACCCGGGCATGATATTTCATCCGCCTATGCTTTATATGGGCTATGTGGGTTTTTCAGTGGCTTTTGCTTTTGCTATTGCGGCCTTGTTAGGCGGGCAGTTAGACGCGGCATGGGCACGTTGGTCACGGCCTTGGACGACGCTAGCGTGGGTGTTTCTTACATTAGGCATTATGGCAGGAAGCAATTGGGCTTACTACGAACTAGGCTGGGGCGGCTGGTGGTTTTGGGATGCCGTTGAAAACGCATCATTTATGCCTTGGCTTGTTGGCACTGCCCTGATTCACTCATTAGCAGTCACTGAAAAACGCGGTAGTTTTAAAGCCTGGACTGTTTTGCTAGCGATTTGCGCATTTTCTTTGAGTTTGCTTGGTACTTTCTTGGTGCGTTCAGGCGTGTTGACTTCAGTGCACGCGTTTGCCACTGACCCTAGACGTGGCGTTTTCATTTTAGCTTTTTTAATTGTCGTCATTGGCGGTTCACTTGCGTTGTTTGCCTGGCGTGCGCCAACCGTTGGGCGCGGTGGCAAGTTTGATGTGGTTTCACGCGAGAGTTTTTTGTTGGCGAATAATGTGCTGTTGGCCGTCGCAGCTACTTCCGTATTGTTAGGTACACTTTATCCATTGTTTGTGGATGCACTGGGTTATGGCAAAATTTCAGTGGGCCCACCGTATTTTGATGCAGTATTTGCAC
>JAKPIR010000191.1 GCA_029549705.1 Pseudomonadota bacterium
TCTCAAGAGATGTGTGGTATCAACAAACCATGCATGTAACCGATGAAGCACTGAAAAACAAAATCTATTTGCAAAAACTATCAAAAACACAAACCGTTGCCTTGATGGCAACGGTTTTGGCAGAAAGTTATGAAGATAAGCAAGCATTTGAGAAAGCGATGATGATTTCGGACGTAGTGTTGAAATATAACAAAAGCGATGTGAGTTCTATGTTAATGAAAGGTAGTTTGTTTTATCGGCTACTGGCTAAACACTACATTAAGAAATATCCAACTCCCAATTTAATTCCTGTGCCTGAAAGACCCTATTTTGAGTTCTTGGATACGAACAACCGCTACTGGTTTGAAAAGGCTGAAAGCTTGGGTTGGCGTGAGCCAACCCAAGCGGATGAACAAAACTATTTAAATACAGTACAAAAAGACGCAAAACTCAGGCAGAATCAACAATAAGGGAGAATGAAAAAATGAAAACAAACAAAATATTAACTGGCTTACACGCTTTGCTCATTGCTATTTCATGCAATGTCGCATCAGCGCGTTATCTGCAATCTGACCCAATTGGGTTGGAGGGTGGGGTGAGTACTTATGGGTATGTGGGTGGAAATCCCATTTCAAATATCGACCCTGAGGGTTTGGATATTTTGGTAATTGAAAATGGTCCAACTAGGGGCCAACCCCATGTTTCCAGTGATGGTAATCCTATCGGGCACACAGCAATCGGTGTCACTGGTCGCGGCATTTCTAGCTCAGGTAATAGCACAGACTTTGGAGCAAGTGGCTCCAACTATATTCGCAAAGAATCTTCACGAAGAGATACAACTGTATATGTTATCCCAACCACTCCCGAGCAAGATGCAGCAGCATGGGAAGAACTAAAGAAACACTACAAATATAACGGTCTTCCAAAAACATCTGGGAATTGTTCTGATTTATCTAATGATGCTTTAAGCAAAGCTGGTATTGATGAAACATTAACTCCTAATATTTGGCCTGGCTCCGCAGGAGCACGAGCAGCGAAAGCGGGAGCAACACCAATTAAAATACCTAAAAACTCTAACTCTATTCCCGATGTCATAAAGCAATTCAATCCACCAAGACCTTATCCGTGGTTTTAATATGAGCAATCGAAAAAAAGTAATTGGATTAACAATTTTGGCATGGTGCTTAATTACTGCAATTTATGCCTATCTATATGTAACAACGGTATTGAGCTATCCCGACTTGCAAGGCTATGAAGCCGAATGGGACTGGCAATTAATGTTTTTTGCAATTGTACGTTTACCATGGCTATTACTTGCTCTTGCCTTAATCATTTGGGGTGAAATCAAATTCTTAAAAAAATAAATTTTTCACTAACTACTTTAGTAACCATGCCCAACCCATCATTCAAGCGGGACGCCTAACGGCGCCCCTTAATTCAAACGTTAGCCATATCAAGGAAAATTATGCTCTGCTTTGAAGTTTCAGTGAATGACAAACAGCCAATCACAATGGGGCATAAAGAGCTTGCGCATATGTCGCTCTCATTAAGCTATACCCCAGAAGTTTCATCATTAAACCTATCATCTTTCGGCGGGTTAAGGAAAGTCACTTCGCGCGATGATGTTGTTTCATGGTTTGAATCTGAACTTTCAGCAGGAGATCAAATTTCTATTAAAATAGTTGAGTCATTGAAGGCTGATAATCCAGTCACTCCAAATTCAACTAAAGCAGAAAAACAAAGAACTTTATATTGCGCCTTTTGTGGTTCGCCAAAGACAGATGACTGCCGTATGGTTGTTAGTGTTCTATGCATCTGCGAAAAATGTGTAGCTTTATGTCAAAGTGTACTAAACAATGGCTAACCCATCATTCAAGCGGGACTGGCTAAAGCCAGCCCCTTAATTCAAACGTTAGCCATATGAAAAAACTCTCTTTTCCACTTTTGCTATTACTTGGCTTCTCAGTTGGTTGGTTGGTCTTACCAATTGCAACAAACTTTTTTAGCTCACTCGCCAAGTTTCTAGTGCAGTTTTTTTGCTGCGAAGACACAACCAAAGTCGCAAAAATATCATTAGGGGCTTCCTATTTTATCGTGTTTGTCATCTGCCTACTTTTGTCCAACCTAATAACCAAAAACCACTCCATTGCTTTTGCTTTTTGCATCGCAGTGGGCGTTATTGCTTCCATTTTTTTAAGCTTTTATGTTCACGAGGCTCCATTTGCACTGTGGCTTCGCAGTCCTTTCATTGAGGCCACAATTACTGCTATCTGCATCCCAGTTGCAGCTGCAGTTTCGTCTCGTGTTTGGCTAACCCATCATTCAAGCGGGACGCCTAACGGCGCCCCTTAATTCAAACGTTAGGGTTCAAACCAATATGGCAAAAAAACCAAGAATACTTAGCTTAGTCAAATTGAAGAAAAAATGGGCAACAGAACCAGCTATTATTGGTTCACCATTTTTCAAAGACATGCCTCTAGTTTTTCTTGGAGAAATTCCAAATATGCCGGAACATGGGGTTTTTATAGGTCATAAAAGCGGAAAAATCTACTCAGGCATGCATATTTTTCAGTTTTCAGAGCTCAGTAAAAATGAGGTTTAACTTGGCAACCCTAACCCATCATTCAAGCGGGACGCCTAACGGCGCCCCTTAATTCAAACGTTAGGGCTTTTCTAGCAAAAGGTGAAAATATGCAAATTACAACTAATGCAAGAATACAAACTAACGCACTCCCAAATATCACATGCCATGTGAATTGAAAGACTCTATGCCAATTGAAATATACGCTGCTCTTTTGGGTGCTTTTATCGGCGTTCTTTTTACTTATTGGTTCGCTTTGCTTATTAACAAAGCTCAAACTAGAAGCATCGCTGCCGCTAACTTCCGAGCTACTTTCTCTTATACCATCAGCCAAATGGCTATCGCTCAAATTGATAGTAGTATCAACATTGAAACTTTGCTTAATAGAACATTCCCAGACCTTGCCGTTGCTATTGAAACTTATCGTCCCTTCGTTCCCTGCAAAAGCAGGGAACGTTATCAACAAGATTGGGATGACTACTACCAAGTGGGAGGTGGATTAAGATTTTTTTATTATTCCAATAGAGAAGAAAAAGAGGCTTATCCACTTTTTAAAAAGCGCATTGAGGCTATTCTTAATCATGCTAATCCCTAACCCACCCATCAAGCGGGACGCCTTGCGGCGCCCCTTATGTCAAACGTTAGAATTCTATGGTCGATACACAACGGTACACATGGGATAAAGTGGCAAGTGAAATTTCATTCTCACTTGAGCCGGACTTGAAAAAGTTGGCTACTTTAATTAACAAAGATGCAAAAATCCTAGACTACGGTTGCGGCTATGGAAGAGTGACGGCTAATTTGCACGAAGATGGATACAAAAATACTACGGGAGTAGATACCTCAATAGGAATGATTAGGCGTGGATTAAAACAATATCCAATGCTTGATCTGCAATACATAGAAAGTTACAGAATACCAGATCGGCTTGGAAAGTTTGACGTAATCCTACTTTGTGCCGTGCTAACCTGCGTTCCAAACAGAGAATGCAGGCTAAAAATCACCGAAGCGGTGAATGAGGCTTTGAATGAAGACGGAATTTTTTATTGTGTCGAATTCCACAAATCAGACGCCATAAATTATTCCCCGTTCGGCACGTTCAGTTCATCGTTCAACGTGGAAATGAAGCATTTTCTTCCAAATGAGATTTCTGAAGAATTGGCTATTTTTGACGAAATAATTTGCTCAGTCTCAGAGGCAACTACCATGACAGGCACAAAAATAAATGCAATTCATTACCTTGGTAAAAAATTCTAACATGGCGCTCAAAGGGACGCTCCTAACGTCGCGCCCCTTAGCTAGCGTAGGGCGGATTAGCTAGCGTAATCCACCGCATGACGCACCACCCTTTCGCCGTATTATTTCGTTTCACTCAATACACCCTACTTTTTCACTTTCAATCTGATTATTGCACCTGTAAACCATACAAAAACTCCGAATTTTTAACGTAACCTTTTTCAATGCCCTGCAAGCCTTATAAATAAAGGCTTGCAGGGCATGTTTTTTCTCTCGAGAGAAAATCATCATTTAATTTGATTAAATTCATCATCAATTTTTCTCTGTGGTGGCGATACGTGTAACCACTTATTCCTGTTGAAAATCATTTAAATATCCCAATACAGCGTCTATGATGAATCTGTAATGCGCTGGAGATACTTTATGCATACTGTCCGTGAAGCTGCTGTTGCCGGCACTTTTTACCCTAGTGATAAACAGGCATTGGTGCGTCAAATCGAGGCGCTGATGCAAGCGGTAGTGCCTGCGAAAAGCCAAGCTTCACCCAAGGCAATGATTGTTCCGCATGCGGGTTATATTTACTCAGGCCAGACGGCCGCGATTGCTTACGCCTGCTTAAAGCCTTTTCGCCACATCATTAAGCGTGTGGTGTTGCTGGGGCCTGTGCATCGCGTGCCTGTGCGTGGTTTAGCTTTGCCGAATGCTGACACATTTGCCACGCCCTTGGGATCAGTTGCACTCGACCATGCCGCGATTGCTGCAATTTCGCATCTAAAGCAAGTGGTTGTTAGCGCGCCTGCGCATGCGTTAGAACACTCGCTCGAAGTGCAATTACCCTTTTTGCAAACCGTATTGGCAGATTTTAAACTGGTGCCGCTGGCCGTGGGTGACGCAACCGCTGCTGAAGTGGCGGAAGTATTAGATTTGCTGTGGGACGGGCCTGAAACCTTGATATTGGTGAGTTCCGACCTTTCTCACTTTTTACCTTATGCATTAGCGCAGACGGTTGATAAAACCACAATAAAAAACATCCTTAATCTTGATAGCACTATCTCGCATCAGCAAGCCTGCGGCGGCACACCGGTGAACGGTTTGACCTTATCTGCCAAACGTCACCATCTAAAACCCACACTACTCGATTTGTGCAACTCTGGCGATACTGGTGGCGACAAACAGCGCGTGGTGGGCTATGCCGCGCTAATATTCACTGAGGAAGCCAATAATGACGCAAACCATTCACAGCGCCAGTAGCAACGCGGGGAAAGTGCTGATTCCGATCGCACGGGCATCCATTGCGCAAGCCTTGGGCAAACCTCACGCTAAAACAAAAGAAGATTTTCCTTGGCTGCAAGAAAAAGGCGCTAGCTTTGTAACTTTGACACAAAACGAACAATTACGCGGCTGCATTGGCACATTGGAGGCACATCGTCCACTATTGATTGACGTAAAAGCCAATGCGCGTGCGGCAGCATTTCAAGACCCGCGATTTTCGCCACTCAGCTCTGATGAATTAGATGATACTCAAATTGAGATTTCACTACTTTCAGCCATGCAGGCCATAGCTTTTGCCAACGAAAGCGATGCGCTGGCGCAATTACAACCTGGCATAGACGGCATTGTTTTGGAGTTTGGCCGCTATCGCAGCACTTTTTTACCGCAGGTTTGGGAGCAATTGCCTGATGCAAGACTCTTTATGGCACATCTAAAACACAAGGCAGGTTTATCGCCTGAATTTTGGGATGAAGAACTCAAACTCTACCGCTATACAGTCAGCAAATGGCGAGAAAAAGATATTACCAATGAGGTGGAAGTGTTAACAAAGTACCCAGCAACATGATTGAAAATGCTCATTACTTAGGCCGCTACTGGCACATGGTTGAAGATGGCCGCATGCAATGCGACCTGTGTCCGCGCGATTGCAAATTGCATGAAGGCCAACGCGGCGCTTGCTTTGTCCGCATGCGACAGAATGACCAAATGATACTGACAACCTATGGGCGTTCTTCTGGTTTCTGTATTGACCCGATTGAAAAAAAACCTTTGAATCATTTTTACCCAGGTAGCAGTGTGTTGTCGTTTGGCACGGCTGGCTGTAATTTGGCATGCAAGTTCTGCCAAAACTGGGACATCAGCAAATCTAAAGATATGGATAAAATGATGGATCAGGCCTCGTCCGAAGCTATTGCGCTGGCTGCAGCGCAATATGGCTGCAAAAGCGTGGCTTTTACCTATAATGACCCGGTCATTTTTGCAGAATATGCGATGGACGTAGCAGATGCCTGCCATGCGCGCGGCATCAAGACAGTTGCAGTCACTGCGGGCTATATGCACGATCAGGCCAGGCGCGATTTTTACGCAAAAATAGATGCTGCCAACGTTGATTTAAAAGCCTTTACTGATGATTTCTACTTTAAATTAACGGGCGCTCACCTGCAGCCTGTATTGGATACGTTGCGCTATCTCAAGCACGAAACGCATGTATGGTTTGAAATTACCACCTTGCTGATTCCGGGTAAAAACGACTCCGATGAAGAAATCACTGCGATGTGCCTATGGATAAAAAAAGAATTGGGCGTTGATGTTCCACTACATTTTTCTGCATTTCACCCAGATTATAAAATGTCAGATATCCCACCCACGCCGCCTGCCACATTGATTCGTGCGCGCAACATTGCCATCAACGCTGGCCTGCAATATGTTTACACGGGCAATGTGCACAATCTAGAAGGCGACACGACCTTCTGCCCAAACTGCCATACACCGCTGATTGTGCGTGATTGGTATCAGATTAACCAGTATCTTTTGACTGAAGATGGCTGCTGCCCCAATTGCGCTACTAGCATCAGCGGATGTTTTGCAGAAAAAGCTGGTAACTTCGGTAGAAAACGTATCCCCATTGCCATCACACCGTACGCCTAAAACGGAAAGCACAATGTCTAAAACCTTAGAAAAGCTGGTGAGAATCCCAATCGGTGAAATCTATATCGAAGGCATGTTAAGGCTGCCAGAAAATGCTCGCGGCATTGTGTTATTTGCGCATGGTAGCGGTAGCAGTCGGCTTAGCCCGCGTAATAATTATGTAGCGCAGGTTTTACAAGACAACAACATTGGTACGCTGCTGCTGGATTTACTCACGGCTGAAGAAGATACAGATTACCAAACCCGCTTCAATATTGCATTGCTGACGAGGCGTTTGATAGCCGCAACAGGCTGGATAAAAGCTGAGGCACTTACCAAAGACCTAGCCATAGGCTATTTTGGTGCCAGTACCGGTGCCGCTGCAGCGCTGCAGGCTGCAGCAGAAAATAAAAATGATATTAGTGCTGTGGTTTCCCGAGGGGGTCGTCCTGACCTTGCCGGCAGTGAGCATCTTGGCCAAGTGCACTGCCCCACTTTGCTGCTGGTGGGCGGTTGGGATGATGTGGTGATTGAACTTAATCAAGCGGCCTACGACTTGATGCACTGCGAAAAAATCCTATCCATCATACCAAACGCCACCCATCTCTTTGAAGAGCCTGGCACGTTGGAAGAAGTTGCTCACCAAGCTGCCGCTTGGTTTGTGAAGCACCTCATATATAAGCTAGATTAGCCATCACTTTCAGCACATTGAAGATTCAGCTTAATAAACGTCTGATTTCGGGCTCAGGGGGATTTAAGGTAAAATAGCGATTTACCTTTATAAACTCAATACATGTCATCGCTTCAAGAAGAAATCATCCGCCGCCGCACGTTTGCCATTATTTCGCACCCCGATGCTGGTAAAACCACGCTCACAGAAAAACTATTATGGTTTGGTGGCGCGATTCAAGTGGCAGGCGAAGTGCGTGGACGTAAGGCTTCGCGCCATGCGACATCAGACTGGATGGAGCTGGAAAAGCAACGCGGCATTTCGGTGACTTCATCGGTAATGCAGTTTCCTTACCGCGAGCACATGGTTAATTTGCTTGATACGCCCGGCCATGATGACTTTTCTGAAGATACGTATCGCACGCTGACAGCGGTGGATTCTGCCGTGATGGTGATTGACGCGGTGAACGGTGTGGAAGCACAAACCATTAAATTGCTCAATGTGTGCCGCATGCGCGATACGCCGATTATCACGTTTATCAATAAACTTGACCGCGAAAGCCGCGCACCGATTGAGTTGCTAGATGAAATTGAAACCACGCTGGGCATGGAGTGCGCGCCCATGACGTGGCCGATTGGCATGGGTAAAAGCTTCCGTGGCGTGTATAACTTATACACCGACACCATCTCTTTCTTTGACCCGCGCGCTGAAAAAGGCACTTCAGAAGTGATTCAGGGTTTAGATAACCCGCGCTTGGATGAGTTACTTGGGCATGTAGCTGAAGAATTGCGTATCGACATTGAGTTAGTGCGTGGCGCATCACACGCCTTTGACGCCGCGCGCTATTTAGGCGGCAAGCAAACGCCCGTGTATTTTGGCTCTGCCATTAACAACTTTGGCGTGCAATCGTTGCTGGATGCGGTGGTTGACCTCTCCCCTGCACCGCTTGCCCGTAACACCACCACACGTTTAGTAGCGCCTGATGAAGCTAAATTCTCGGGCTTTGTGTTTAAAATTCAAGCCAATATGGACCCAAAACACCGCGACCGCATTGCGTTTTTGCGCGTCTGTTCTGGGCGTTTTGAGCGTGGCATGAAAATCAAGCAAGTAGCGACGGGCAAGCAAATGGCGGTGAACAACGCCATTACCTTTATGGCGCAAGACCGCACCACCATGGACGAAGCATATTCGGGCGACATTATCGGTATTCCTAACCACGGCACCATTAAAGTGGGCGATACCTTTACCGAGGGCGAAAATCTTAAATTCACAGGCATCCCTTCTTTTGCGCCAGAATTTTTCCGCCGTGCAAGAATTAAAAATCCTATGAAAATGAAGCAATTACAAATAGGACTTAAACAGCTTTCTGAAGAAGGGGCTGCGCAATTATTTCGCCCATTACTCAGCAACGATTTAATTTTAGGCGCCGTTGGCATGCTGCAATTTGAAGTGGTCGCCCACCGTTTGGCGCATGAATATAGCGTAGAAATGGCATTTGAACCTTACGACTGCTACACCGCACGCTGGTTGCGTGGCAAAGACGCAGACCTGAAAGCCATTGCCGACAAATACGGTTTTAACGTGGCGTTAGATGGCGCTGATGATTATGTTTACCTCGCGCCGAATCGGGTGAATTTGCAAATGGCGCAAGAGCGCTACCCAGATATTGAGTTTGCCGAAACGCGTGAGCTCGTCTAAACAAAATGCGCTTTGCCCATGTGAAAGCGGCAAGCCTTATGCCAACTGTTGCGAGCCTTATCACTTAGGCTTGGCCGCGCCTAACGCCAAAACCTTAATGCGCTCGCGCTATACGGCTTTTGTGTTGGGGCTTGAAGCATATCTGCTAGCCACTTGGCACCCCAATACGCGCCCTGCCAAACTCAACTTGGCAGAAGAGCCGCCCACAAAATGGTTAGGGCTGCAAATCAAACGAGCAGAAAACACTAGCGAAACTACAGCTATTGTTGAATTTATTGCCCGCTACAAAATTGCCGGCAAAGCCACCAGACTGCATGAAACAAGCCTGTTTGAGCGCATAGACGGGCGCTGGTACTATTTAACGGGTGATTTTAGAGACTAAAATTGATACGGCAACGCGCCTATTGAGGTTTGAGTTTAGCTAACAGGCCAGAGAAATATGCTTTAAAGCACGCGTTTGGCTGTATTTTCGCGTATCCAAGCAGCAAATGCGGCTTCATCCATCTCGCCAGCGGCGACAGCAAGCATGGTCAAAGTGGCATCTACTTGCGTTGCTGTAAGTTTGTACCCACCAAGCCCCAAAAATAAACCCACAGATAAAAAAGCAGCTCTTTTGTTGCCATCCACAAAAGCATGGTTTTTAGCCAAACCTAACCCATAAGCGGCGGCAAGTTGCGCGTAGTCGGGCTTTTCATACATGGCCAAATTTACCGCGCGATTTAAAGCCGAATCCAACAAACCTTCGTCTCTAACACCTGATGCACCACCGTGTAATACTAAACTTTCATCATGCAATGCGATGAGTAATGCTTTATCTATCCATCTAAATTGCGCCATTATTTTGCCAACGCATTGAATGTGTCACGATATTCACGCATAAAGTCGCGCCCTATTTCAAGTTGCTCTTCAAAACTAGGGTCATGCGGCGTAATCGTCACCCCGCCTGGTGCATCGGTTAAAAACACGGTGTCGCCTTTTTCAAGCTTGAGGCGTGCTAACACTTCTTTGGGTAAAATTAAACCAACAGAATTACCAATTTGAGTGAGTTTGAGTGCTTGCATGTTTTGCCCCTACGCTAGAAAAAGTTATAACAATTGTTATAATACACTACTGTTTTGTAGGAGCGCAATTCATTGCGCGAATGCGGCGATTAGATATATTTTATTCGCGCAATGAATTGCGCTCCTACCTAAACTACAAATTATCCAACGGGCTACTCACCCCGCGCCCGCCTTTATTCAATACATGCGTGTAAATCATGGTGGTACTTACATCCGAGTGGCCTAGCAACTCTTGCACGGTACGAATATCATAGCCACCTTCAATTAAATGTGTGGCAAAACTATGCCTAAACGTGTGTGGCGTGGCGGGTTTTGTCACCCCGGCGTTGGCGACTGCTTTTTTAACTGCGCGTTGCACGAGTTTTTCATCTAAATGATGCCTGCGCTCGCGACCACTGCGCGGGTCTATTGAATAACTGCCAGAGCAAAACACATATTGCCATGGCCAACTGGTGGCGGCATTCACATATTTTTTATCGAGCGCATCGGGCAAAAAAACCTCGGCTTTGCCTTTGGCGGCATCTGCCTCATAAATTGTTTTACGCCATAACAAATGATCTTTTAAAGGCTCCACCAAAGAACTAGGCAACATCGTTACCCTATCTTTAGCACCTTTACCGTTGCGTATTAAAATTTCGCCACGGTCAAAATCAATATCCAACACACGCAAACGGCAACACTCCATAATACGCATGCCCGTGCCATATAACAGCCGCGCAATTAACGCATGCGTGCCTTGCATACACGCTAAAATCTTACTTACCTCATGCTTTGAAAGCACCACCGGCAAACGCTGCAGCTTTTTAGCGCGAATCACATCATCCATCCAAGGCAAATTTTGCCCCAACACCTCACGATACAAAAACAGCAAAGCCGACAAGGCCTGATTTTGTGTGCTGGATGACACATTTCCATGCGTAGCCAAATGCGATAAAAACGCCTCAACCTCGGCACCACCCATTTCACGCGGATGGCGCTTATGGTGAAACAAAATGTAGCGCTTAACCCACTGAAGGTATTGCGTTTCTGTGCGAATACTGTAATGCTTTACACGTATTTTTTCGCGCACAACTTCAAGCAACTTTGGGGCTTGCGTAGCAACAGGTGTACTTTTTTGCATGAAATTGGCTTAATTTTATTTAAAT
>JAKPIR010000215.1 GCA_029549705.1 Pseudomonadota bacterium
TAGGATACTAATTCACATTCGACTTAGTGCTTTAGCACTTAGCGAGAATGGGGATGCCACTTGCGGGTACTGAGCATCAAAAAAGGCTGAGTTCAATTTAGGCGATTGATATCGGTTTTTGCTTATTCAGATGGCGCAGTATTTTCTTCAGATTTTTCCAGCCGCTGTGCGCCGATGTAGCGCGTTGCCCAGTAACCTTCTTGCATACTTTCAACGCGCACATTGCCGCCCGCGCTGGGTGAGTGAATAAAACGATTGTTGCCCATATAAATCCCCACGTGTGAAATGACGTTTTTGACCGTTTTAAAAAACACCAAATCGCCAGGGGCGAGCTCACTTTTTGGAATGGATTTGCCGAGCTGGCTAATGGCTAATGCGCTGTGTGGCAGCGTTAAGCTGGCGGCTTGTTTGAATACATAGCGCACAAACCCGCTACAATCAAAGCCGGTTTCAGGCGAGTTGCCACCAAATTTATATTTTACGCCGGTGAGGCTCAAGGCGTTCATGAGCACCTCACGCGCATGCTCAGACCAGGTTTCATCTGTGGCTGATATGTTGTCCACAGTGCTTTCAGCGAAAGTTTCTGGCGCAGGTTCAACGGCCGCGCATGAAACACTGATAGATGCTAGTACAACGCACAAAAATAGTCGCGATTCTGCCAAAAATTGGAATGGTTTTAATAAACGCATGGGGGGATTATAAGAATTCACGCGAAAAACGCAAGTTTGACCAGTCAGTCATGGGATAATGGCGCACATGACGAATGAGCAAACCATCCGCAGCGTATTTGAACAAGACGGCATTCTGGCTGGTCAAATCGAGGGCTATTCGGCACGCGCGCAACAGTTAGAAATGGCACTGGCTATTGAAAATGCCATTCAACACAACAAACAATTAGTGGCAGAAGCCGGCACCGGCACAGGTAAAACCTTTGCTTATTTGGTGCCTGCGCTACTGTCTGGCGGCAAGGTCATTATCTCGACTGGCACAAAAACACTGCAAGACCAGCTTTTTAGCCGTGATTTGCCGAATGTGCGTAATGCCTTAAAAGTGCCTGTGACCGTGGCAATACTTAAAGGACGCGCCAATTACGTGTGCCACTATCATTTGGAGCGTGCAGGGCTGGACGGACGGTTTACCTCGCGTGAGGAAGCAAGTTACATTCCGATTATCAAAACCTTTGCCGAGAACTCAACATCAGGCGACAAAGCTGAGCTGGTGGAAGTG
The DNA here is from genome assembly GCA_029549705.1 of Pseudomonadota bacterium. GTDB lineage: Bacteria > Pseudomonadota > Gammaproteobacteria > Burkholderiales > Methylophilaceae > Methylotenera. The sequence goes on from JAKPIR010000215.1 coordinate 1,228, forward strand.
CCGGAAAATGCGCTGGTGTGGCAAAGTGTTACGTCCACGCGCGATAATTGTCTGGGCCAGGATTGCAGTTTTTATAAAGACTGTTTTGTTATGGAAGCCCGCAAAAAGGCGCTGGCGGCCGATGTGGTGGTGGTCAACCACCACCTGTTTTTTGCCGATGTAATGTTGCGCGATGAAGGGGTGGCTGAGTTATTGCCGAGTGCAAACACGGTTATTTTTGATGAGGCGCATCAACTTCCTGAAGTGGCAGGTTTGTTTTTTGGTGAAGATATTTCCACCAGCCAGTTAATTGAGTTGGCGCGAGATTGCACCACGGCCTATATTTCAGTTGCTAAAGACTGCGCTGCGCTGGGCGATGCGATTCCCTTGCTGGAAAAAGCCTGCAAAGATTTCAGACTAATTTTTGCTTACGAAGGCTCGCGGCTGCCCGCACAAAAGGCCCTCGCATTAAAAGGCTTTGAAGAGGCTTTTGGCTTTATGCAAGCCAAACTCGTAGCCTTAACTGAGGTGCTAGAAACGCAAGCAGCACGTGACCCGCTTTTAGAAAAATGCTGGCAGCGTGGCGAGGCGCTGATGGCGCAACTCAGCAACTGGCATCAAGCTAAAAATACCAATTTAGTGCGCTGGGTAGAAGTCTTTACGCAGTCTGTTCAACTGCACGCCACCCCGCTCAGTGTGGCAGATGGTTTTGGTAAACAGTTGAACGCACAACCGCGCGCTTGGATTTTTACTAGCGCAACGCTAGCCGTTAAGAGTGATTTTAGCCATTATCAGGCGCAAATGGGGCTACAAAATGCCGAAGCCGGTTACTGGCAAAGCCCCTTTGATTACGGCAACCAAGCGCTGCTTTACGCCCCGGCCGACATGCCCGACCCCAACAGCCCAAGCTATACGGCAGCCGTAGCGGCCGTGAGTTTGCCTGTGATACAGGCCAGCCGTGGTCGCGCATTTGTGCTGTGTACATCACTCAAAGCCATGCGTGAAATTCATGCACTATTAAAAGAAGCTTTTGCTGAGAATGGCATGGAATATCCATTGCTGATACAAGGTGAAAGCACGCGTACTGAGCTACTGGAACGGTTTCGTCACCATGGCAACGCCGTGCTGGTAGGCAGTCAGAGCTTTTGGGAAGGCGTCGATGTGCGCGGAGAGGCTCTAAGCGTGGTCATCATCGACAAGCTGCCTTTTGCCCCGCCCGATGACCCTGTGTTGTCTGCACGTATTGATAAGCTCAATGCCGAAGGCAAAAACGCATTTATGGAATATCAGTTGCCTTATTCGGTCATTACCCTGAAACAAGGTGCTGGACGGCTGATACGTGATGAACATGACCGAGGCGTGCTGGTAATTTGCGACCCGCGCCTGATTACAAAATCTTACGGCAGGCGAATTTGGCAGAGTTTGCCGCCGTTTAAGCGCACGAGAACGTTGGCAGATGTTGAGACTTTTTTTGAAGCACCATTAACTTAAAAATATGATTTTAATCCCCGAACATGAATATGAACTTACCGCCATTCGTGCGCAGGGTGCGGGTGGACAGAATGTGAATAAAGTTTCCAGCGCCATTCATTTACGTTTTGATATTGCCGCATCAACTTTGAGTGATTGGCTGAAAGCGCGCTTGTTGCACAGCAAAGATAATCGCATTACCTCTGAAGGTGTGTTGGTGCTGAAAGCGCAACAGTATCGTACGCAAGAGGCAAATAAAAAAGATGCGATTAAGCGGCTACATGAGATTGTAAATACAGCAAATCAAGTAAAACCAACACGTTATGCTACGCGTCCGAGTTATGGGTCTAAGCAACGGCGGTTAGAAACTAAAACAATCCGCGGGCAAATTAAACAGATGCGTGGCAAAATAACGGGTGAATGAATGTTTTCATCGTCCGTGATTCCAGCGCAGGCTGAAATCCAGGCATCAGACA
>JAKPIR010000242.1 GCA_029549705.1 Pseudomonadota bacterium
ACTATTGGCGATTTTGCTAGGATCACCTGACAAAATCAGTGCTGGGGTATCCCCTACTTGATTGCTCACGCTTTGCTTGGTCGCTTGATTTAAGTCTTTATCGTACACCCAAAGCGTATTGCCATTGGCAACAATCAGTTGCGACGCTGTACCATCAATCTGCCAACGAAACTGGTTTGGGCGTTGCACAGCCATGGTACCTGAGAAATTCTTTGATGCTTTACTTAAGCCCTTGCCACCTGTGCCAGACGTAGTTTGACTAAAATTAGCGGTCATGCTTTTGACATTTTTAAGTAGGTTGTTTAAGTTTTTTGCCGCGCCCGCTGAGTTGGCAACAGCGGCATTGGCTGATTGCATGGCGACTGTCATCGGCATGCTAGTAATCAATAGTGCTGATAATGTACCAGTGGCTAATTTATTGATAATTTTATTGGTAGATGTTGTCATAGTAGGTTCCTCATTCAATAAAAATTGTTAAAAGTTACCCCACTCTCAACACTTTTAGAGGGGGTTGAAACAAAAAAGGCATGAACTTAAACTTTAATCAATGACCAAAAAGATTAGAGGATAAGCCATGCCCATTGATGAATTTATCATTAAAATCTATCTAATGGTAGATGACTACTACAAAAAGATTGTAACAAACCGGCTAAGACAAGGTGGATATGCACCAAAGCTAACCGACAGTGAAATTATCACCATGGAGATAGTGGGTGAGTTTTTACAGATGGACACCGACTCACAAATCCATCAGTATTTTAAACAGCATTGGCAAACATGGTTTCCACAAATAGGCTCATATCCCAACTTTGCCAAGCAGTGCGTCAATTTACTACAGGTAAAAACTTTGATACAACAGCATATCGTTAAACAGCATGGGCAAGACAACATTCATTTTATTGATGGCTTTCCCATTCCTGTGTGTCAATATGCCAGAGCCTATCGGCATAAAACCTTCAAATATGAAGGCAGCTATAGTTACTGTGCCTCAAAGCAACAAAAATATTTTGGCTTTGAAGGACATTTACTCATTAATCTATCGGGCATGATAACCAATTTTACCTTTGCCTCTGCTAAGATAGATGAAAGATTAGTGGCACCTGATATGCTTGATAATATCAAAGGCTTGTTAGGTGCAGATATGGGCTATATTAGCCCTGATTTATCTGAGTATTGCTTTAAGCGATGTGTTGATTTGCAAACACCGCTTAGAAAAAATATGCCCGATAAACGACCACTCAGTGTACTTAATCGTCTTAAAAATGCTCGTCGCAATATTGAGACGGTGATTGGTCAGTTATCACAGCGGTTTAATATGCAAAAGGTGAGAGCGAGAGATTTATGGCATTTGTCTCACAGATTTATGCGTAAAATCTTGGCTCATAACTTCTGCTTTGTAATCAACAAACAGTTAGGTAATCCGCCGCTTCAGTTTGAGTTGCTTATTTCAAGTTGAGAGTGGGGTTATTTAAATAAGTGGGAAAAATCATGTCTTCACAATCAATTATACTCTTGCGTCATAGCTTGGTTGCTTGTATATGTGCAGCGGCTATGCAATATAGCTATGCTGAAAACGTTACCAGCTTTGAATCCGCTTTAGCAAAAGTACAAAGTTACCAGACTCAAGACAAGCCGTGGCAACAAGTTCAGCAAATATCTGAATTGAATATTCAGCAAAGTCGGTTATGGCAGAATCCAAGTATAAGTTTAGAACAGTCTGGCTTTGGCTCAGGTCAAGAACAGGAATTCAATGTTGGCGTTAGTCAACCTCTAGATCTATTTGGTCAGCGTAAGCTGAACCGGGTG
>JAKPIR010000260.1 GCA_029549705.1 Pseudomonadota bacterium
TACAGTGCCGTAATGGCCTCGCGCTTAGGCTTGGGTAAAAACATAAAGCTTGAATAAAAGCTTGAGCCGCTTTTGGCCGCTTGCTCTTGGCAGTATTGCTGGGGCGTCATTGGTAACGGTGTGCCTATTAAATTCTAAAAAGTGCTTTGAAAAATATTACCAGCCAATCACCACCGTGCAGGCGGGGGCGCTGGTTAAAGATATCACCCTTTGCGCGATTAATTTTGTGAATGATACGCTCACCGCCGGCAATAATCATCCGCATTTCAAAACCAATTCTGCCTTTTAAGATTTTACCCAATGGTTTGCCCACTTGCATTAACGCTTGCACGCGGTTTAAATTAAACTGCATAAATGCTTGCCATTGCGCGTTAACAGGGGCTTGGTGATTTACCCATGTGGATAAATCTTGCTCTGTAATGCCAAATTGTGCCAATTCATCTTGGCACATGTAAATGCGTTGTTTGCCATCATTTTTATTAAAATCAATGGCAATGTCCTGCAAAAAATTGATGATTTGCAGCGCGCTGCAAATCTGGTCTGAAAGGGCGATGTTGTCTTCATGAGATTGCCCGTAAAGATGCAGCATGAGGCGGCCGACAGGATTTGCAGAACGTTTGCAGTAATCGAGTACTTCTGCAAAATTTTGATAGCGTGTTTTAACAACATCTTGGCTAAACGCGTCAAGCAAATCAAAAAAAGGCGCATAGGGTAACTTTCTTGCCTTAATCATTTCACCCAAGGTTAAAAAAAAGGAGGTTTTGGGCTTGATGTACGCTTGCAGTAATTCTAGTTCGTCGCGAAAGCCATCCAGCAATGCCAATCGTTCTTCTATACTGATATGGCCTTCATCGGCAAAGTCATCGGCTTGTCTGGCAAAGCTGTAAATCAAGCTAATCGGCGCACGTAAATTTTTAGGTAAAAAAAACGACGCAACGGGAAAATTTTCATAATGCTGGTTTGCTAAAGCAATGCTTTGCGCGGTAATGTGATGCTGGCTTGCACTTGATTGTTGCGGATAATTCATGTCGTGAGTATGCCATAAATTAAGCTTAAATTTTTTCGTCGAATATAGTCTAGCGCGATAAAAATAGAATTTTTATGTCAATTGTCGAGCAAGCTTTGCTAAAATCAACATTCAATCACAAATCATTAAAGAGAACTCAATGCTGGCAATCATCGGGGGTACCGGCCTCACGCAATTGGATAACTTAGAAATCACGCGCCGCCAAATTGTGCGTACACCTTATGGGGAACCCTCTCAACCGCTTCTGTTTGGCGAAATAGAAGGGCGCGAAGTCATCTTTTTAGCAAGGCACGGCAACGGACATACCATTCCGCCACATCAGGTGAATTATCGCGCTAATATTTCTGCCCTGCATTTACAGGGAGTGACAGAAATTGCGGCGGTGGCGACTGTTGGAGGCATTCATCCTGATTTGGCACCGGGCTCCATTGTGATGCCACACCAGATCATTGATTACACACATGGCCGAAAAAGTACTTTTTTTGATGGTATAGATTTGCCTGTGAAACATATCGACTTTACCGACCCTTACTGCGCCATCATGCGCAGCAACTGGCAGCAGGCAGCACACAGTATTGATGAAACCATTATTAACCATGGCGTGTACGCAGCCACACAAGGCCCACGATTAGAGACCGCCGCTGAAATTAATCGGCTGGAGCGCGATGGCGCAACAATCGTTGGCATGACTGGCATGCCTGAAGCTGCCCTGGCCCGTGAGTTAGGAATTAGCTATGCCGCCATTTGCCCAGTGGCCAATCAGGCGGCAGGGCGAGGTAAAAGCTTGCATGGCATACAATATGAAGATGTCATTGAAAACCTTAACCAAACCATGGTGCGCGTGCGTAATATCATAGGCGCGCTGGTAAAACTCAATGGGCTTTGCAAAATTAATACGCATAAAAAATAGTTGCAAACTTGCTTGTCAATCAATAGAAAGTCAATTTAAATTATGGCCGTTAAACCAGTACTTCGCATGGGTGAACCTTGCTTATTGCAAAAAGCACAACCTGTTACACAATTTGATTCTCCTGAATTGCAAGCGCTTATTCATGATTTAGAAGATACCATGAAGTTCATGAATGGCGCAGGCATTGCAGCCCCACAAATCGGCGTAAGTTTACGTGTGGTGATTTTTGGGCAAAAACCGACGCAAGGTGAGGACGAGCAAAAAAACCCACGATATCCAGATGCCGATATTGTTCCCTATACCGTGCTGATAAATCCTGTCATTACCCCCGTCGGCCATGCAATGGCGACCGATTGGGAAGGCTGCCTATCCGTGCCGGGTATGCGTGGTTTGGTCCCCCGTTTTGAGCGTATTCATTACAAGGGTGTTGACCAATACGGCAACACCATCGACCGCTTAGTCAGCGGCTTTCACGCCCGCGTCGTGCAGCATGAGTGCGACCACCTCGATGGCGTTTTGTACCCAATGCGCATTCCTGATTTAAAAGATTTTGGCTATACGAGTGTTTTCTTTCCAAATCAAGAGATGCAGGACGAGTAAACGTTGTAAGTTAAAAAGCCAAAATTACTTTAATATTTTTCTAATATAAAACACCCAACCTTTTTTGATGCCCTGCGAGCCTTTATTTATAAGGCGCGCAGGGCATTGTTTATTTCTCGCTTAATAATTCCAGTTTAAAAGCCATTTAAATCACGCTTAACCACCACGCAATTTTGCATCACTAAATAATAGATAACTGATTTTAAATTTTTGTTTTGAAATGGATGTTGGTTGAACGAGATTCATTGCAAAATTCAACGATAATTTATACGTTGTAAAAATGCTAACAGTTTGTAAATAAATGTAATTTCAATGTAAATAATAATTGCACATTGACAAATTTATGGCTAATATTGCATCGTCTGTTAGAGTAATATCTATAAATTTAAGGTAACTTATTAAAATATAAGTAGAATTTAAATTTCCGGCATAAAAAATGTCAGTAAAATTGTAAAAAAATAAAAATTTAGCTACCACGTAATATTGGGCTAAATTTGGCGTGCTAATAATAAGATTTAAGCTTAGGGAAATAACAATATGTTAGTAAAAAGTCAAAACTTCAGTGGTTCATTGGGTCAGTGCCTGAAGCGAGCTAAAAACAGTTTGCTTGCCATAATGAATCAAAAATCCAAGTTGGCTTTTGTGGCGCTTTTACTAATACCTTTAAGTGCAATGGCAGTGGATGTTCAGGTGACGAACTACGATGACACG
>JAKPIR010000287.1 GCA_029549705.1 Pseudomonadota bacterium
TTGTTGAGCACTTCGAGCGGAATACCCGCTTTGCCAACATCGTGCAACAATCCTGCCATGCCAGCTTGCTTGGTTTCAGTTTCGTTTAAGTTGAGTTCTTTGGCCAGCGCAATCATCAATGCGCAAACGGCAACCGAGTGCATGTAAGTGTAATCATCTTTGGTTTTAAGCCTTACTAAGCTAATCAGCGCGCTTTCATTGCGCGATACTGACGAGGCAATTTCTTCCACCAATGCGGTCGCCGTGCCAGGATTAACGGCCTTGCCCATGCGTACATCATTGAGCATGGAGGTGACGGCTTTTTTAGATTCCTGCAGGATTTTTTTTGCGCGTACTTGTTCTTCAGCTGCCGAAACACGTACTAGAGTTTTTTTCTCTTCAGGCGGTTTAGATTGTTCAGCGGCGACTTCCGCAGGTTGTTTGGGCGCAGTGGTTGTGATTTCACTTATTTTCACATCCAAGCCTTTGGCAATATCAATCACCACTTCTTTAATACTGCTGGCCCTAAGCTTTATTAAATCCTCAGGGTCATTGAGTACAAATTTAGACTTCCAAAACGGATGGTCAATCCATGCGCCATTGAGGGCATGAATGTGCATGCCGAGTGTGACTTGATGCGTAGGAATCGTCTTTAACATAATGATGCATATTTTGCGTGTATTAAGCCGCAATTAATAGGTTAAATAACATGGTAAAACCCCTGTTATTAGCACAATTAAAATATGGCAACGGTTAGCTAGGGATTCGGTGCAACCTGAATGGTAAAAGTTGCGCCGCTAATGCGCGTACTTTAGCCTGATTTTGGTCTAAACGCTTTAATAATGCCTTCGTTGGTTTCAAGGTAAGGCATGGGCTTTTCTGGCGTGCCCAGCAGATCGAGGCAATACGGCACGGCTGCAAAAATGCCGTGCACTTTTGTGTTACCTGCTTCATCTTTTAAGCCTTCTAAAGTTTGGGCAATGGCTTTGGGTTGACCTGGTAAGTTAATGATTAGGCATTGCTTGCGAATCACAGCAACCTGGCGCGAGAGTATTGCAGTCGGCACAAAGTTGAGGCTGATTTGCCGCATTTGCTCTCCAAAACCGGGCATGATTTTGTCAGCAATGGCTAAAGTGGCTTCTGGCGTGACATCACGCAAAGCAGGCCCAGTGCCGCCTGTGGTGAGAATTAAGTGGCATGCATGACGATCCACTAAATCAATTAAAGTACTTTCAATGAGGCTTTGCTCGTCAGAGATTAGTCTTTTTTCGAGTAAGAAGGGTGATCTAACGGCATTTTCAAGCCAAGATTGCAAGTTCGGGATGCCCTTATCTTCATAAATTCCGCTACTTGCACGGTCACTGATAGAAACTAATCCAATTTTAATGAATTCTTTTGTCATTTGCTGGTCATGAGTGATGTGTGAATATTCCATCATAACATTACTCAACAAAAAGGATTTTTTATGACAGCGACGGTGAGCAAAAATACAACGAAATTAAAAACCAATTGGATGCTACTTAGCCTACTTACGGTTGGTACATTGATTTTTACCCAACCACTTTTTGCAGCAGAAAATCCTTACCAAGAAAACTATAAAGCGCAAAATACCAATCAGCTAAAGTCGGCCAATGCCAATCCTGAAACAAAAATAGAGATTAAAAATCAAAAGATTACCGATAACTCCATAGATGTGGACAATGTTCGTATGCTAGAAGATGGTTACGACATGATGGGCTGGTCTGGATTTTCTGCCAGTGAAGCACCAGCAGATTTAGCGCTGGCGCATGGTCGAGCGATACAGGCAGATCAGGTGATTTTATACAGCAAGCATGAGGCTGATAAAAACAAAGGTAATGAGGTAAAAAGCAATTCAGACGAGCAGGATTTACACTACTTTTACGCGAGCT
>JAKPIR010000297.1 GCA_029549705.1 Pseudomonadota bacterium
TGAAGGTTGGGCGAAGTCTATTTTATTTAACAGTCGCGCGCGCGATGAGTTTTCAGCCTTCTTTAACCGTAATGACAGCTTTGCCTTGGGCGTGTGTAACGGCTGTCAGATGATGAGTAACTTACGCAGTATCATTCCGGGGGCCTCACATTGGCCGCATTTTGTAAAAAATAAATCAGAACAATTTGAAGCACGGCTTGCGATGGTTGAAGTATTGGCCTCGCCATCCTTGTTTTTTAATGGCATGGCCGGTAGCAAAATGCCAATAGCGGTGGCTCATGGTGAAGGGTTTACGGAATTTTCTGGTGAGACTGCGGTCAATGACGTGCTGGCGAAAAATTTGGTGACAATGCGCTTTATTGAGGCAAGTGTTGGTTCCGCGTCAACGCCAACGACGCGCTACCCGTTCAATCCAAACGGCTCACCGCAAGGCATTACAGGATTAACCAGCACAGATGGGCGTTTTAGTATTATGATGCCGCATCCTGAGCGAGTAATCCGCCAAGTGCAAAACACTTGGCAGCGTTGCGGCGATATGGAAGATGGCGCTTGGTTAAGAATGTTTAGAAATGCAAGAAAATATATCGCGTAATTGTGTTTAGGTAAAATGCAGTGTTGTAAGTCAATTAACTTGGAGAAAAAGAAATATGAAATTAATTAGTGCAATGTTGGCGGTGCTAGCCTTAAGTTTTTCACTCAATGCAATGGCGCTATCGGATGATGATTCGCTGGAGTTTGTGAACGCGATTACCGAAGGTAACCTCAAAGTAGTCAAAAAATTTGTAGAAGCTGACCCTGCTGATGTGAATTATAAATCATTTGCTTGGTCTCCCATTCAAATGGCTGCCAATAAAGGCCAAATTGAAGTGGCTAAATATTTAATCAGCAAAGGCGCGGAGTTAGATTACGTGCATCCGCTATCAAAAAACACCGCTTTTCATCTTGCAGCGTTTGGTAATCACAGAGAAATGGCGACCTTGCTGGCAAAAAGCGGTGCTGATGTGAACAAAAAGCTAAAAGCCAATGTGTCGCTTTTACGCCCATTTCAAGATGCAAATAACACCAGCATGATTGAGTTTTTAACTGGATTAGGGGTTAAAGATGATGGCTGTAAAGAAGTTAAATGTTTTGAAGAACCAGATTAATGTGAAAAATGTGATGATGGTCACAAACAATTTGATTTAAACGTTTAGAATGATGTTCATTGTATTTTAGGTGAACATCATGCAGCACAATACACTTCAAAAAATTTTCATCGTACTATTAGCATCCTCAGTGATTTGGCCTTTATTGGCACAAACTGCTGAGGATGTTGTTGTTTCTGCAGCACAAACTTCAAATAGCGATTTACATGCAAGGGTGTTGGCAGCCTCGTGCGCAGCCTGCCATGGCACTAATGGCAATGCAGTGACAGGCAGTAACGAGAATCGAAACGCAATTCTTGCCGGACGAGATGTGAACGATTTCACTACAAAAATGCTAGGGTTTAAAGATGGTAGCCGTGAAGCCACGGTAATGCACCACCACGCAAAAGGTCTGACTGAAGTTGAAATTAGGCAACTCGCTGAGTATTTTTCAAAACAAAAACCGACTGGTGCACTGCTTTTGAAACCACAAACTTTGAAAGCACATCATGAATAAGAATACAACGATGAACCGACGTGATTTTATTAAAGCAGGTGCAGCCACTGGTGTATTGCTGGCCAACCCCGCTTTTTCGATGGGGCGTAAACCGCCACTGGGCCGTGTGGTAATTGTGGGTGGTGGCTACGCCGGCACCACGGCGGCCAAGTATATTCGCATGTGGAGTTTGGGTGCGGTTGAAGTGGTGGTGGTTGAAAAATCAAGTCAGTTTGTTTCGTGCCCAATGAGTAACTTGGTGCTGGGTGGCAGCAAAACAATTGATGATTTAACCTTTTCTTATGATTTAGTGCAAAAAAATCATGGCATTAAGTGGGCGCAAGACGAAGTCACCGCAATCAACACACAAGCAAAAAAAGTCATCATGAAGCGTGGCGAATTAAATTATGACCGCTTGATTGTCGCGCCAGGCATTGATTTTAATTATGAAGCTTTGCCCAATCTGATGGCTGAAGACGCCCAGCAGCAAATCCCCCATGCGTGGAAAGCAGGCTGGCAAACGGTAAACTTGCGTAAACAGCTTGAGCAGATGCCTGATGGTGGGGTGTTTGTTATGACGATTCCGAAAGCGCCGTATCGTTGCCCGCCTGGCCCTTACGAAAGAGTTTGTCAGGTAGCGAGCTACTTCAAAGCGCAAAAACCTGCCAGCAAAGTGATTGTGTTGGATGCCAATGCCGAAGTCATTTCAAAAAAAGGATTGTTCCTTAAGGCTTGGGCAGAGCTATATCCCAATATCGTTGAGTATCGCCCGAATAATGCGCTTGTGAGTGTTGATGTTGCGACAAAAACGGTGGTAACAGAGGCTGATAAAGTCAAAGCTGATGTACTGAATGTCATTCCACCCCAAAAAGCGGGCCGCATTACACAGTTGGCCAATTTAGTTGAACCTGATTACCCGTGGTGTGAGGTGGACTTTTTAACGTATGAGTCAAAAATTATACCCAATGTACATGTCATCGGTGATAGCGTTTCATCTGGCTTACCAAAATCTGCGCATATGGCTACCAGTCAGGCGCGCGTGTGCGC
>JAKPIR010000331.1 GCA_029549705.1 Pseudomonadota bacterium
TGCATAGGATAATTGTTGCTGTGCATTTTGTACACCCTGCTCACTTAGCCATGCTAAAGCTTGCGATTCATTGGGCGCAGGCATGCTCACTTTCTGGCAACGGCTGATAATCGTGGGTAGCAAACGCTGTAATTGGTTGGCAACGAGAATAAAAATAACGCCTGGCGCAGGTTCTTCTAGCATTTTCAATAACGCATTGGCAGAGGCGGCATTAAGCGCCTCGGCAGGCTGAATCAGCACAATACGTGCCCCATCATTGCGATGACTGCTTAAACTTAAAAACTCGCTCAAGTCACGAATTTGCGCAACTGAAATTTGTGTTTTCTTTTTTGTTTTTTTGCTGGAAGCCGATTCATCATCAGGTTCTGTTGCCTGTTCAGGCGTCAGCAAGCGAAAATCAGGATGGCTTTCTTCGTTAAACCAGTGACAACTCGCGCATTCGCCACAAGGATGGCCTTCTACAGGTTGCTTGCATAGTAGCGCCTGACTTAAATATCGCGCAAAGGCATATTTTCCAATACCTGCGCGGCCATACAACAGCAGGGCATGCGCGAGTTGTTGGCGATCATGAATAAGCTGTTGCCATAGGCCGGCCTGCCATGGATATGGTGGAGTAAGGTTTTTTTTCATCACTACAGCGTGGAAATAACCGCTAAGACAGATTGACTGACCATTTCTAATGGCTGGTTTGCGTCTATCACGCGGAATCTAGTAGGGTTTTCAGCTGCGCGCTGTAAATACATCTGGCGTATTTTTGTGAAAAATTCTGCATTTTCACGCTCAAATTTATCTGGTTCACGTGCTTGCAATAACCGCTGCATACTGACTTCCACCGGCACATCAAATAACAAGGTCACGTCCGGTTGTAATGCACCTTGTACCCACGTTTCAAGCGTGCGAATTTTATCAATTTCAACCCCTTTGGCGCCTGCCTGATAGGCGTAGGTTGCATCGGTAAAACGGTCTGAAAGCACATAGGCGCCACTTGCCAGCGCGGGCTGGATGACTTGCGCGATATGCTCACGCCTTGCCGCAAACATCAGCAAGGTTTCAGTTTCAGCATGCATGGGTTCATGCAGTAATAATTCACGCAAACGTTCACCCAATACAGTGCCACCTGGCTCGCGTGTTGATACAACCTCATGGCCGCGTGCTTCTAATGCTGAAATGATATTGGCGATGTGGGTGCTTTTACCTGCACCGTCCATGCCTTCTAAGGTGATGAATTTACTTGTCATTGATATACTTTTGAATTATTTTTTGAGTTGATATTTAACGACCGCACGATTATGTTCTTGCAAACTATTTGAAAAGGCATGGCTTCCATCGCCTTTGCCAACAAAATAGAGTGCTTTCGTCGTTTCTGGGTGCAACGCGGCTTCGATTGCAGCAAGCCCTGGCATAGCAATGGGCGTAGGCGGCAGACCATCGCGTGTGTAAGTGTTATAAGGCGTATCTTTAAGCAAATCTTTTTTTCTGATATTGCCTTGGTATTCGACACCCATGCCGTAGATGACGGTAGGGTCGGTTTGCAGGCGCATACCAACGCGTAAACGGTTAATGAAAACGCCTGCAATCATGGGGCGCTCGCTGGCTTTTCCGGTTTCTTTTTCTACAATCGAAGCCATAATAAGTGCTTCATAGCTATTTTTATAGGGCAGGTTTGGCGCACGCTTTTGCCATGCGGCATCCAGTTTGCTCTGCATTGCATCGTAACTGCGCTGCAAGATGACGGTATCGGCTGTGTTGCGATCAAAATAGAACGTATCAGGAAAAAACAAGCCTTCAGCTTTGGTTCGATTTGAGCCGACTAACTTTAAAATTTCTGCTTCAGAAAGATTGGTCACGGTTTGCTTAAGCGCATCATTGCGCGCCATTTTTTCACGCATTTGCGCAAACGTGCGGCCTTCAATAAAGGTAATGCTACCTTGCGTTGCCTTGCCATTATTGAGTGACAGCAGTAGCTGATAGGGAGAAACATTTTTATTCAACGTGTAATTGCCCGCCTGCAGCGTCGATTCTTTATTCAATAACTTTGCCAGCACAATAAAACGCCAGGGTTCTTGAATGACCCCTTGTGCTACGAGTTGGTTGGCGATGCTTCTTAAGCCGCTTTTTGGTTGAATCACAATTTCTTGGCTGCTTGGTGCAAGATTGAGTGGCGTGACTGCGTAATAGGCCAACCATGCACTCAAGCCAATAAGCGCCACACAAGCTACTAAAAGCCATGTTTTAACAGATTTCATCATGACTCCATTTTCATCAAGCCATCACCGATTGTTGCGCGAGTAGCTGCTTAAACGACTTTGCCATGTGCTGTATCGGCCAAGTTTGGTTTAAAAAGCGCGTGACTTGATAACAGCCAAATAGACTATTGCAAATCATCACTTCATCCGCTTTTGTAAAATCGTCTAAAGAGAATGATGTAATTTCTATTTTTAAGTTAAGCACATGCGCCACACTTAACACACGCTGCCGGGTGACACCGGCAACGCCGCACTGGCTTAAATCCGGGGTGAAAAGTGTATTGTTGATGCGTATAAACACATTACTCATGGTGCATTCAATTACGTTATTTTGTTGGTCCAATAATAAGCCGTCAAAAATGGTCTCATCGCGCCATTCCATGCGCGCTAACACATTTTCCAGGCGATTCAAGTGTTTGACCCCGGCCAACTTACCTTGTGGACTTAAACGTGTCTGACATAGTGTGAGTGTAACGCCTGTATCGTCATATGCGGCTAGATATTGTGGCATGCTGGATTTAATCACAACGCGTGTGGGTGAAGTAACAGCGGGCGGCTGGTAGCCGCGCTCCCCTTCCCCGCGCGTGATGATAATTTTGGCAACGTTTTCAGCCTGTGTGTCAGTGTCTTGTAGCGTTACAAGTTGCTCAAAATCACTCATCAGCAACTCGGCGCTTGGACAAACAATGCCAATTGCCGCGCAATCAGCCACTAATTTCTGATAATGCAAGGGCCAATTTAATGGTAAACCGCCGCGCATTTTCATGGTACGAAACACGCCGTCGCCATAACTAAAACCACGGTCTAACGGCGTGATATGGTGATTAAAACTGCCATTAATGATGTAAGTCGGCGCAGACATATGCCGTGCATTATAAACGATACTGGTGCACGATTGGGGCACTTTGCCATGCATTAGCACGTGAAAACATTCGAGTAGAAAGTGGAATTTTTGCCTATGTACGCCGCGCAAAAATTGTTTGAAAAATCTGTTTTCTGTAAACCAAAGCCGCCGAGAAAAATTTAATGCCCT
>JAKPIR010000344.1 GCA_029549705.1 Pseudomonadota bacterium
TTCATGTCTTCGGCATTCATGCTTTGCGACACATCCGCCACCAGCAAGTAGTTATGCACTTCCTGCTTAAGTGGTATTTGTGGCTTAATTAAAGCGAGCAATAAAAACAGCGAAGCGAACACCAACAATACTGTTTCATAATGGTCTTTTAATAGGGTTAACAGCTTTTTCATGGCAAACCTTGTGGCAGATTACTGATTTCCATGCCTGATGGATCTTGCGGCACGGTTTTGATATTACCTGGGATTACGCCCAGTAATAAACTCAAGTTAAATTTGGCCGCGCGTGAGGTGGGGTCTAGCTTTAAGGCTTGTTCGTAAGAGGCTTTGGCTTGCAGGTAATCAAATTTTGCTTCTTCTTGAATCGCACCATCGGCCGTGACTAAACGCTGCAAACCTGAGCGAAATAGATTATTGCCTATGTTGTAGTGAATATTTGATTTAAGTGCGTTGCTCACTTCAAAAGTTTGGCTTTCTTTTTTGTTAGCCAGCTCTAATGTCTGCCCAAAGCCTTGCACGGCGTGTTTAAAATTGCCCGTTTTGCCTTGTTGATAGGCATCAGAAAACTTTTTATGAAAAGGGTAACTTTCGTCATCGAACACTTCACCTGCCAGCAAGGCGCGGTTTACCTTGCCAATTCTGTTGGTTTGGTAAGCTTCATAAGCGGTGCCAGCCAAGCCCACGAGCAAGGCTAAAATAAGCAACTGATTCTTACGATTGGCATGTTTTTTCATTGTTGTGCCTCCTAGTCATGAATTCTTAAGGTCATGAATTCTTAAATTTTTAATCACCAAAATCAGCAAGCCCAATATTAAAGCGATGATGATAAACACGCGTGAATAGTCATAGCCTGCAATGGTTTCGGTGTATTTAATGGCTTTTTTCTCGCGCGAGTCAATGTCGCTAATGGCGGACTGCAATGACTCAGTGTCTTCCGCCTCATAAGCTTTATAAGTTAAGCCCAATGCCTGAAAATATTTGTGCAGCACAATAGAGTTTGGCACGCGCTCTTCTTCATATACTTCTTTTGAAAAAATACTGGGCTCGCCTGGCTCGCGTAACATAATCCAGTAAATGCTGAGTTTGCGCTCTTTTAAACGCTGACTTAATAAAAACTTCACCCGTGGGCTGAGCTTACCTGCGCCGTCTGAGAGCAAAATGATGGCGCGTGAACCTGAGTTTTCAATGTTATCAAATAGACCCACGCCTTCAGTTAAACCCGCGCCAATATTGGTTTGGTTGAGTGACGGGCTAGTCGCGGCAATAATCGCCGAGTGAATCGCATCGCGATTTGTGGTAATTTTAACGCCATATAAGGCAGAGTTAGTAAAGCCCACCACGCCCATCATGTCGTTTGGGCGAGCATCAATAAACTGGGTAATAATGCGCCGCGCGGCAACGGATTTTATCTCCGCCACATTACCTGAATTATCGCCCGCAAAAGGGTGATCCATACTCACGCTACGGTCAATCACCATCACGGTTTGTGCGCCTTTACCTACGCGCTCTACCTTTTCATCACGTCCATGCGGGTTAGCTAAAGCAATGACGATGCTTGCCAGCAACAAAGAGGTAATGACTTTAATTGCTAAGTTTAGCCTGTCTGAAAGCTTATCTTCAGGCATCATCTCCAGCCAAGTATAAACTTTGCCTTGATGGCCTTTCAGCCAAAATGGTAGCAGCGCGAGGGGCAATAATAACAATGCCCAAGGGGTTAGAAAGTTCATGTATGGATGCCCCTAATCATTCAAGTTTCTAAGCCAAACAAGGCGCGAGCGAAAAATAGCGACGCGGTATATGTTTGATATATTAGGAGCGATTTTTCGTAAGCAACGCAGTGTGGCGACGAAAGTTGGATGATTAGAGGTATCCATTAAACGCCTCGCTCACACGCTCGTAATTGTTTACTAAGATTAGCTAAATCTTGAATGATTTTTTGGCTATCTCGCGGCTCAACTGAATACAAAGATTGGTTAGATTCATCAAAGAACTGCGCAATTTCAGCTTTCATTTTTTTGAAACTTGTTCGCTTAGTCAAAAATGGCTCAATATCCCGCGCAAACATATTGGCGCCAAAATGCTGGTTAAACGCTTGGTGGATATACACCAAAGCTTGTTTTTCTTCCACCGCCGTTTTTGCGCCGCTAGATTTAGCCAAGCGTTTTAATTGCCGATGTGCTTTAGCAAATGCGCCACCCATAAACGGTAGCCAATTGCCATCGGCATTCATATACAGCAATGCAAGCAAGCTGGCGGCGAGTAAACTGGCAAACAGCGCCAAACGTGTTTGATGTGCGCTTATCTCCACCAAGGGTGGCGCAGCTTCTGG
>JAKPIR010000349.1 GCA_029549705.1 Pseudomonadota bacterium
TTCATGTAATGTAATCGCAGTGCGCAATTCTTCAGGCAAACTGGCCACCGTGTCATTCACCGTTTGAGCAATTTGCTTGGTTGCCATGGCTGATTCTGGCGTATCGGTGGTGCGTAATTCATCACCATCTTCAAAGTTTTCAGCGTCTTCAATTTCAACGCCCGTGCTAACGGTTGGCCTGCGCCCCATCGCAACTAAGTAATTTTTTGCAGTATTAATACCAATACGATAAAGCCAGGTGTAGAAGGCACTATCGCCCCTAAAATTTGGCAGGGCGCGGTATGCCTTAATAAAAGATTCTTGAACAATATCTTCTATTTCAGACTGATCGCGCACCATACGTGACAACAGTCGCGCCAACTTGCGCTGATATTTATCCACCAGCAAGCCAAATGCACGCTTATCGCCGCGTTGTGCACGTAGCACCAACTCATGGTCGATTTCACGATTTCCTGATGTTATGGGTTGAATCGCCACTACGCGCAGATGTCCTTTTGTTGATGTTGGCTGCTGATTAAGCGCATTAATTTGTGCTTCGTTTAAGTGAATCACCGCGCCGCTTTGGTGTGCACTTTTTTTATCAATTTCGTTCGTTTCGTTGATAGCAGCAGTATAACCCTGTGCCGCCGGCTGTACTAAATTAAGTTGTGTTAATTCTAATATTTTACCAAATTGCATCATGAAGTTTCCTCTCAACATTCACACGAATCACAATTAATGTTTTTTCACCTTTTTTACTAACACGCTTGCCTTTTATAAAGACAGCGATACACTCTCGATAGTTCAACACCTTTGTCAAAGTCTTTTATGCAACAATTTGATGTATTGATTATCGGTAGCGGCCTTGCGGGCTTAACCTTAGCGCTTCGCACTGCCGCAGATAAAAAAGTATGCATAGTCAGCAAGCGCAGCATCAATGATGCAGCCAGTGACTGGGCGCAAGGCGGCATTTCAGCTGTTTTAAGTGATGACGATTCCATTGAAAACCATGTGCGCGATACGCTGGTGGCAGGCGGCGGCCTATGTGATGCAGCCGTCACGAGGATGGTAGCCGAAAATGCAAAAGCATCTATTGAATGGCTAATCGCGCAAGGTGTTGGCTTTACGCGTGAGGCAGATAACAGTGCCTACCACCTAACTCGCGAAGGTGGCCACAGCCATCGCCGTATCATTCATGCGGCCGATGCCACAGGCCATGCGGTACAAACCACGCTTTCAGAAAAAGTAAAACAGCACCCGAATATTACGGTGATGGAAAATCATATCGCGGTAGATTTAATTACCATTGGAAAAATTAACAAACGTAAAGTCGCAAGGCCTGGCAACGCGCCCCATGATAAAAACACTTGCCTAGGCGCCTACGTGCTAGATAAAAGCACAGGCAAAGTCATTACCATTGCCGCACAAAATACGGTATTAGCCACCGGTGGTGCGGGTAAAGTCTATCTTTACACCACTAATCCCGATGTCAGCACGGGCGATGGCATTGCCATGGCATGGCGCGCCGGTTGTCGTGTGGCGAATATGGAATTTATCCAGTTTCACCCCACATGTTTGTACCACCCGCATGCGAAATCGTTTTTAATCTCTGAAGCCGTGCGTGGCGAAGGCGGCCTGCTCAGGTTGCCCGATGGTACGCGCTTTATGCCAGACCATGACGCACGTGAAGAACTCGCGCCACGCGATGTGGTGGCGCGTGCGATTGACTTTGAAATGAAAAAGCGCGGTATTGATTGTGTTTACTTAGATATTACTGACAAGCCACTAAGTTTTATTCAGGAGCACTTTCCCAATATTTACAAACGCTGCCTAAGTTTTGGCATTGATATCAGCAAAGTGCCTATTCCTGTGGTGCCTGCTGCGCATTACACTTGTGGTGGAGTGATGACCGACGACAAAGGTCGCACTGATATCCAAAACCTCTACGCCATCGGTGAAACCGCTTGCACCGGCTTGCATTGCGCCAATCGCCTTGCCAGCAATTCGCTTTTAGAATGCCTGGTGTTTGGCAAGGCAGCCGCTGACGATATTTTGAGCCAGCCCGCCAAAACTTCGCCACTACTGCCGTATTGGGATGAAAGCCGCGTGACCGATGCCGATGAAGAAG
>JAKPIR010000209.1 GCA_029549705.1 Pseudomonadota bacterium
AGAGCCTTTTCTCTTGTGATGGCAGATTCCATTGTTGCATGGGGTTCATACCAAACTAATGTATGCAGTGTATATTTTTTAGTAAATCCATCGGCAACCTCGTTTTTACGTTGCCAAACTCGTTTTATTAAATCTGATGTCACACCAACATATAATGTTCCATTGCGCTGGTTACTCATGATGTAAACACAGGGTTGCATGTCATATTGGCTTTAATCATCACCTTGGCTGGATTCTGGCCTACGCCAGAATGACGGTGTAGTTTATATTTTAGGCAACGTGACGCCAACTTGACCTTGATATTTGCCACCACGGTCTTTGTAACTGGTTTCACATATATCATCGGCATCTGCTTCAAAGAATAGCACTTGCGCACAGCCTTCATTGGCATAAATCTTTGCAGGTAATGGTGTCGTGTTGCTGAACTCCAGCGTAACGTAGCCTTCCCATTCAGGTTCAAACGGGGTGACATTGACAATAATACCGCAGCGCGCGTAGGTTGATTTTCCTAGGCAAACCGTCAGCACATTGCGCGGAATCCGAAAGTATTCAACCGTGCGTGCTAACGCAAACGAATTCGGTGGAATGATGCAGTAATCAGCGTTGACTTCAACAAACGAGTTTGGGTCGAAATTTTTGGGGTCAACGATGGTGCTGTTGAGGTTGGTAAACAGCTTAAATTCTTTTGAGCAACGAATATCATAACCGTAGCTTGATGTGCCATATGAAACCAAGCGCTCACCTGCGGCATTGACCTTTACCTGATTGGGCTCAAACGGCTCAATCATGCCGTGCTCTTGCGCCATTTTACGGATCCATTTGTCTGATTTTATGCTCATATTTGTGCTCTAAAAAATATAAAAAATGCCCAACGCTGTAAGTTGGGCATTATAAGGTGCATCATAAGATTGTGTACTAAAAATTAGTGCTTATCGCCACCTAATTCAATGCTGTAGCGCCAAAATTGGTCTTCTGCTTCAAAAATTACGCCAGACTCTTTCGGGTCACGATCACCGGCACGGTATTGATGGAGTGGCGAGTTGTCGGCAGCCCATGTTTTCACGATAGGGTCAACAAATTTCCACTGTGCTTCTACCTCGCTGATGTGCAGGTATTGTGAGGGGTCGCCCTCCATCAAGTTCAACATGAGTGTTTCATATGAATCTATCGTTTCATCCCCTGTTTGGCGCAACGGCGCATCAATACTTAAGGTACGGGTAGCAATATCAAGTCCCGGGATTTTAGTTTCAATTTCAAGTTTGACACATTCGCGCGGTTGAATGCTGATGGTCAGCCAGTTTTGATGTTGGCCCTCAACTAATTGCATCGGCGCCTTTTTAAAGCGGACTGAAATCGCCACGTTACCCTCATGCATGCGCTTTGCCGTACGTACATAAAACGGCACACCCTGCCAACGCGGGTTATCAATAAATAATTTTACGGCGGCATAAGTTTCGGTGTTGCTCGTTTCAATACCATCGCGTTTTAATTCGTCTAAGTAACCAGGGACATTTTCACCATGACCGTCACCCACACACACACGCCCAGCTGCATATTGTGCACGGAAAGCATGTTTGTGAATGTTTTTCACATCAATGGGGCGAATGGCCTGTAGCAGTTTAATTTTTTCGGCGCGGATGCTTTCAGGCGTTAAGTCTTTTGGTTTTTCCATGGCGGTTAATGCCAGCGTTTGCAGCAAATGGCTTTGGAACATGTCACGCAACGCGCCAGTAGCATTGTAGAACGTGGTGCGGTCGCCCACGCCTAAAATCTCGTTGTTGGTAATCTGCACATGGTCGATATGTTCTTTGTTCCAAAGTGGCTCAAACATGGCATTGGCAAAGCGTGTCAGCATAATGCCCTGTACCGCAGTTTTACCTAGGTAATGGTCAATACGGTAGATTTGGCTTTCTTTAAGATGTTTGGTCAGGCGGGCTTGTAAATCTTGCGCGCTAGCTAAATCCGTGCCAAATGGTTTTTCAATCAATACACGGCGCCAGTACTTGCTTTCGTCGAGTAAGCCAACACCTGATAACTGCTCAACCACAGGGGCAAAGTCGGTCGGGCGTACTGATAAAAAGTAGGCTAAATTTTGCGGAAAAATCGCCTCATTACTGAGCGTTGCTTTCATTTTCTTGAAAGCATCCGGGTCTGTAGGTGGGTTGGCTTGATAGTGATTGCGGGCAATAAAACGCTCAAATACTTTTTGGTCATAG
>JAKPIR010000392.1 GCA_029549705.1 Pseudomonadota bacterium
TGCAGGCCACGCGACATTACGTGACCATGACCGGCGAACTGGCGGATATTTTTCCAAATCGTCAGGCTGGCGTGATGCAAATTGCGCAACTGATCAGCCTAAAACTACTGGGCGAAGTCCGATTTTTTACCAGATCTGCTGGATTTGTATCGCTAGACCATGTTGAGCATCACGCCCATGACATTGCCTCAATGAACTGGCTGGCGAGCCTGCAATACCTTGCAAAACATTCTGAACAAGCGCTGTTTGTGGACATTGGCAGCACGACCACTGATCTTGCAGTCATTGATAATCATGTTCCGAAACTGCTGGGATTCAACGACGCCTCGCGCTTAAAAACCGATGAATTGGTGTATACCGGCGTAGTGCGTACGCCACTGATGGCCTTGGCGCAAAAAATACCGTTTAACGGTGATTGGGTGAATGTTGCCGCAGAGCATTTTGCCACCACGGCAGACGTGTATACGCTCACGGGTAATTTAGCGCCGGAAGACAACATGAGTGAGACGGCTGACCATGCTGAAAAGACCGTAGAAGCCAGTGCCAGACGCATCGCGCGTATGGTCGGCATGGACGCCGCCGATGCGCCATTAGATGCATGGCGGCAATTGGCGCAAAACTTTAAAAATCTACAGGCACAGCAATTGCAGCTTGCGATATTACGACAATTATCACGTTTTACCATTAGCCGACATTGGCAGATTATCGGTTGTGGGGCAGGGGAATTTTTAGCGGCTGAAGTTGCGCTGCGGCTCGGGCTTACTTATGTTCCGGTTATTGATTTTATTGTTGCAGAAAATGCTGAACTTAAAAATAGGGCGGCCGTGTGCTTTCCCGCATTTGCTGTTGCCGGTCTGGGGCTAGCATGTTAAAAAGCGCACTTCCATATCATCACGACAGTGCGACATTCTTTGAGTGTATCGCCCATTTAGCGTGGCCAATGATGCTTGATAGCGGCCAAGCGTTACATCCACAAACGGGTAAGCCAGGAAGTCAATACGGAAGATACGACATATTGGTGGCATCTCCAGTGAAAACCTATGTAACTAACGGCAAATACACTGAAATCACTGAAAATGGCACAACGGAAATTTCAGAAGAAAACCCATTCGATCTGATTAAAAGTGTCTTTGCGCAATATGCTATGTCAGAAAGTTCCGATAATGACCTACCGTTTTCTGGTGGCGCGGTAGGGTATTTTGGCTACGATTTAGCGCTGTATTTTGAAAAATTGCCTAGCGCTGGTGCCGTTGCAGCGCCTAAACCCATGCATGGTATTCCAGCATTGATGATTGGCATTTATGAATGGGCAGTAGTGGTGGACCATCGCCAAAAAACAACACATTTAGTTGCCAATTATTGGCAAGAAAATGCCCGAGAAAAATTTAATGCCCTGGAAGCCTTGTTTTATAAGGCTTGCAGCGATGCGAAAAAGGTTGAAGCATTTCAAGTGACAACGGATGTGATTTCAAACATGACAAAAGCACGCTATGCAGAGGCTTTTGAAAAAGTAAAACGCTATATTCTAGAGGGTGATTGCTATCAGGTGAATTTGGCCCAGCGTTTTTCAGCACAGGCAAATGGGAGCGGTTGGTTGGCCTACAAAAAACTGCGCGAGATTTCCCCTGCACCGTTTATGGCCTATATGCGGTTACCCAATCTTGAAGTGTTATCTGCATCGCCCGAGCGCTTTTTGCAGGTGGTGGGCAGGCATGTGGAAACACGGCCGATAAAAGGCACGCGGCCACGTTCAGAGGATGTGATTGAAGATGCCAGACAGGCGACTGCGTTGCAAAATAGCTTAAAAGACCGCGCGGAAAATTTAATGATTGTTGATTTGCTGCGTAACGACATTGGCAAAAATTGTGAAATTGGCTCAGTCAAGGCCGAAAAACTGTTTCAGTTACAAAGTTTTGCCAATGTGCATCATCTGGTGAGTATGGTGACTGGTAAACTTGCCTCAGGTAAATCGGCGCTGGATTTGCTACGCGGCTGTTTTCCGGGTGGGTCAATTACGGGCGCACCAAAATTACGCGCCATGCAAATTATTGATGAACTCGAACCCAGCCAGCGTGGCCTGTATTGCGGGGCGATTGGCTATATTGGCTTTGATGGCAATATGGATACCAATATTGCCATTCGCACAGCGGTATATCAGCAAAACGAAGTGAGTTTTTATGCCGGCGGCGGCATTGTGGCAGATTCCACCATGGAAAAAGAGTATATTGAAACTTTGGACAAAGCTTCAAGCATGTTGCGGCTGATGCGATTTTTTAAAGTGGATATGCGTTGTTGAATTGGAGTTTGAATGTGGGTAGTCAAACTAGGCGGTAGTTTGCTTGGCGCGCCGGAGTTGTCGCGCTGGCTTGAAACGTTAGTAAAGTTTAGCGATGGCAAAGTGGTGATTGTGCCTGGCGGTGGGCTTTTTGCAAACGCTGTGCGTGAGGCGCAGCAGATTACCAATATGCAGGATGCGCTCGCGCACCAGCTGGCCCTATTGGCGATGGACCAATATGGCTTATTGCTGACAGGGCTGAACCCGGCATTGGTGACAGCAAGCAGCGAATTGGAAATCTCAGAACGTGGCTGGCAACATCGGGCTATTGTCTGGCTACCCAGCAAAATGGTACTGGCCGATGACACCATTCCAAGAAATTGGGAAATCACCTCTGACAGTCTCAGTGCGTGGCTCGCCAATAAGCTGGGTGCCGAACAATTGATCCTAGTGAAGTCAAAACCCTTGCTAACCTACCAAACCAAAGTGCCCACAAGCTTACAGCATTTTGTGGATGATGAACTCATTGACAGCCAATTAATCAACTATATTCAGGGCCAGCACTACGAAACTTGGGTAGTCAATAAAGCCGATCATTCGATTTTTGCGCAAGGCGTCAATCTGGATGCACTACAAGCAAAAGGCCTGCAACTCAGTACATCGAATGTGTGATTGGAGAACATGATGACGAAGATAAAAACGTATACGGATGATGAAATTCAGCAGAAATTAAGCAAAGAATTGCCGCATTGGTATTTGGAAAACGGCTGGATTCGTCGTAAATATAAAACCAGTGGCTGGAAAGCCACGCTCATGGTGGTGAACACGATTGGCCATTTGGCTGAGGCGGCTTGGCATCACCCGGATTTAACGGTTTCTTATGCGTTTGTGATTGTTAAACTGTGCACGCACGATGCAAAAGGCATCACCGATAAAGACTTTGCATTGGCACACAAAATTGAGCAGGTTGTCGGCTGGCAGCCGGCACTTGAAGGTGGCGTACTCACAGGCACGCCCAATGACGATGTGCGTTTTAAATATATTAAATACGATGAAGTTTAGGGTGTAATCGTCACGTTTTTTTAGGTGTGACTTTTTTGCGTTAAAAACCATCCAAACAGGTGTTTTTAACACTCAACCTTTTTCCATGCCCTGGAAGCCTTTATTTACAAGGCTTCCAGGGCATT
>JAKPIR010000210.1 GCA_029549705.1 Pseudomonadota bacterium
CATTAAAACTTGAAGAAGAAGTGAATAAAGTCATTGTTGGGCAAAGTAAAGCGGTTCGCTTGATGAACACCGCTATTTTTGCGCGTGGTCACGTGTTGTTAGATGGCGGTGTGGGGGTAGGTAAAACGACATTGCTGCAATCCATAGCGCGTGGTATTGGTGGTGCTTACGAGCGTATTGAAGGCACGGTGGATTTAATGCCGAATGACTTGATTTATCACACTTATTTAGGTGATGATGGCCGCCCGAAAATTGATGAAGGCCCGTTATTGCGTGCGGGTGAAAATCTATCCGTATTCTTTTTTAATGAGATTAACCGCGCTCGCCCACAAGTGCACGCCTTAATGTTGCGCGTGATGGCAGAGCGCCATGTGAGTGCGTTTAAAAAAGAATATCGCTTGCCGCACATGATTGTGTTTGCTGACCGTAACCAAGTAGAAAAAAACGAAACGTTTGAAATTCCATCGGCTGCGCGTGACCGCTTTATGATGGAAATTCCGATTGAGATACCGACTGACCGCGACATGAAAAAATCACTGGTATTTAATACCAAGTTTCAAAATGCGGAAAAATTGACCCAGCAAGTGGAAAGCGGCATTTTACATTTTGACCAACTGAATGCGTTTTCTGAAACCTTGCAAAACCATATTAAATCGAGCGATGTGCTAGAAGAATACGCGCTAGATTTATGGGATGCGACACAACACCCTGAAAAATTTGGCGTAAAAATGGAAAGCGTTGATGTTACCCGTGTTGTGCAAACAGGCGCAAGCCCACGCGGCATGGGCATGTTGATGAAAGCGGCGCGCGTAAATGCTTGGTTGAATAATCGCGATAGCATGTACCCTGAAGATATTCATGCGGTGTTTCATGAAGTGATTTCGCATCGTTTGGTATTTAATAGCATGTACGAAAACCGCAGAACTGCGCTGGCTCGTGAGCTCACCGCCAACATTATGAGCACCGTGGCAGTGCCTAGCCCTACGTTTAGCAAAGCGGCTTAACTTTTATGAGCATTGCAGCCCGCAACGCGGCAGACCACGCGTACGCCAAACCTTTTGAGTACATTGTTGCTTGGAAGTCATCAAGCCTGCAATTGGGGGATCATCGCGGCACACAGCGTGGGATGGGCTTGGATTATCGTGGTAATGTTAATTTTGTAGATTATCCCGATGCAAGGCGCATGGATATTCGCCAAACCATGCGCGATCCGTTTGAGCAAGTGCAGGTGCGGCAGTTTAACCAAGAAAGCACCACGCCCATTTACGCGGTGTGCGATTTATCCAGCTCTATGCAGTTTAAAGGCAAGCAACGCAAGTTAGATAAAGCCATTGAAATCGCTACCGCAGTGGCTAATTCTGCCTACCAAGCAGGCGATGTATTTAGTTTTATCGGCTACAACAACCATGTGCTGGAAGATTTCACGCTGCCGTTAAGCCGCAATTTGCATCAATCAAAAGAAGCCATTGCGCAACTGCACGATTACCACAAAATGCGCGTAGGTGCTGAAGGCATCACCGATGTGCCGAATTTTTTAGGGCAAAGTCGCGGTTTGGTTTTTTGGATTTCAGATTTTCACATGCCACTGAGTGTGATTGAGCAAACGCTCACCGCCATGTCGGCGCATCAAGTGATTCCCGTGGTGTTGTGGGATGACGAAGAATATAAAAAGCTGCCCAAATTTGGCTTTGGCACCATGATAGACCCCGAAACTGGCTTGAACAAAACGCTGTTTTTTCGCTATGAAGTTCGGGCGAAATTTATTAATGCGTTTAATGCGCGCAGACACGCGCTTGAAGCTTTGTTTTTAAAATTTGAAAGCCCTGCGTTATTTATGCATGCGGATTACAAGCCTGAAACTGTCACGCATTATTTTGAACATAATATGAGCTTATAAAATCATGTCATCAAATAAACACTCCGTCATTCCAGCGCAGGCTGGAATCCAGCTAACACTAAAACCGGCGCGCTTAGCGCGCCACTGGATACCAGCCTGCGCTGGTATGACGGCGGGGTTTGTGATGTTGATAGTAGGTTTATTAACCAGCCTTACATCACAAGCAGCCGAAGAAGCAAATGCTGCAAAAATAGCCTCAGTTACCAATCCAACTCAAGCTTATGGCGTACAGATAGGTGATAAGTTAAGCCGCAAAGTGGTGGTGGAAGTGCCAGCGCCGCTCAAGATTGCTGAAGGGGCTTTTCCAAAAAAAGGGAGTAAAAATAACGGAGTAGAGTTAGTGGCGGTGGATGTGCAAACTGACCAACAACAAGACCTGACGCGTTACACAGTGAATTTAAGCTATCAATCTTTTACTAGCCCAAGCAAACCCACAGTCATGCAATTGCCTGTAGAAAAGCTAAACCTCACAGGCGGTGCAAAGGCTGAAACAATAGAAGTTCCTGCGTGGGGTTTTTGGCTTTCACCGATTGTCACAGGCGGCATTGAGACTGCGCAAAAAAA
>JAKPIR010000002.1 GCA_029549705.1 Pseudomonadota bacterium
GATGCATGCGTAGCCGGTAAGGTGTTTGTGGATTGCAACAACAACCACATTCAAGATGCTGAAGAGTTGGGTATTCCAGGCGTGCGTATGTATATGGAAGATGGCACTTACTTTATTACAGACGTTGAGGGTAAATATAGCTATTGCGGTATTAGCCCTAAAACGCATGTACTCAAAGTCGATAGCCTCACCATGCCGCGTGGTAGTCGCTTAACGACGACCAGCAACCGCAACGCGGGAGATGGTAATAGCCTGTTCTTAGATACCAAAAATGGTGAGTTGATTCGTGCAGACTTTGCTGAAGGCAGTTGCTCCAATACGGTACTTGAGCAAGTAAAAGCGCGTCGTACAGGTGGTGAAGTGCGCGCCCCTGAAACTGAGAAAAAAGGTGGACCAGCCATTAAATTTGAAGGCAAATCGCCACGCTATCCACAGCAAGGTACGGATAGCGCAAATCAGAAACTGGTGAAACCGAGGGGAGGTGCGGGCGAGGCGCCTGTTTCAAACATGGTGAATGATACGCCAGTGCCGGTGCTGCCTGATTCCAGTGGCAATACACGTGGTAATAACCTTCGTGACCAAAAAGGAGAGGGCAAATGATACAGCTTGATCTTTTTAGTCAGAATCAAATGGATGCAGCGCCTGAGTGTACAAGCGAAAAAGTAACAAAAGCGTCTAGTACAAATGTGAGAAATATGAGTATGAAGCAGCAAAACAATAATGTGCGCTCTAGTGTTTTTAGTGGCATGCGTTTACGTGCGGTGGTGATAGCAATCACTAGCGCACTGGCCGCAAACGCTGTATACGCAGAAGATGAAGTGCGTTTTGATGGGTTGGCCGGTGGTAGTGCTGCCAGTGAGGTTTCGCATCTTGTAAACCCTCAAACGCCAGAAACTGACCCAGATGTAAAACAGCCCCTAAGTAACTTTGCAGGGACGAGTCAAAACGGTGCTGTAGATTACAAAGCCAATGAAGCGGTAGGTAAAATAGCCGTTGAAATTGATAAAGATGGATTACCTGCCGACGGGCAAAGTGCGGTTGAGGTAACTGTAAAACTTTCTGATTTGAACGCACAGAATCTTGAAGGTGTTGCTTATATTACAGTTGAAACAAGCGGTGGCCGCATATTACTGCCCGGCCAAAGTACGGATGAATTAGGTCCAGAAGGTGGTGACTTAGATAAAGTGACGCCTGGTACGCAAGTAAAAGTAGAAAATGGCTTGGCAACATTTAAATTGCTGGCACCTGCCGAACCGCAAGATGTGAATGTGCGCATCACAGCGGGTAATGTGACTGCTGCTGGCACGGTGAGTTTTGTACCAGAGTTGCGCGAAATGGTCGCTGCCGGCTTGATTGAAGGCATTATCAGTAAGCGCAACATTTCTGCTGGCTCACTATCCCCCAACCGTCGTGAAGATGGGTTTGAGCAGCAAATTAGACGCTGGAGTAACCAATTCCAAAATGGCAAGGCCAATGCTGCCATGCGTACAGCGTTTTTTATTAAAGGCAAAATTAAAGGTGATGCACTTTTAACGGCAGCCTTTGACTCTGATAAAGAAACGCGCGCACGATTATTGCGCGATATTCGCCCGGACGAGTTTTACCCAGTGTATGGGGACAGTTCTATTCATGGTTTTGATGCACGTTCAAGCGATCGACTGTATGTGCGCATTGATAAAGATAAACATTACGCGTTATATGGCGACTTTAATACAGGCAGTGGTTTTAGCCAACAAACGGGTGGCGGCAATGTGGCTAGTTTGCAATTACGTAATTTAGGGCAATATAACCGTACGGCAACTGGTTTCCGTGGCCATTTTGAGCAAGGCAATGTGTTAGGCAACGCATTTTTAGTGCGTGATAACTTAAAACAGGCGATTGAGGAATATCCAGGTAACGGCACTTCTGGCCCGTTTGCCGTTAAAAACAACTCTGCCTTAGAAAACTCAGAAAAAGTTGAGATTGTGATTCGAGATAAAGATCAGCTCAACGTGGTTAAAGAAGTCATTGCGTTATCACGTTTTGAAGATTATGTGTTTGAGCCATTTAGCGGTCGCATTTTACTCAAAACACCACTCATGGCACTCACCCCAAATGGCGATAGACAATCGCTACGCATTACCTATGAAGTTGAGCAAGAAGATGGCGAGCAGTTCTGGGTGGGCGGCATTGATGGCCAAATTAAAATTACTAATAACATTGAAGTAGGTGGTGCTTGGGTTGAAGACAGAAATCCGCTTTCACCCTACCGCTTGCAAAGTATCAATACCGGTATCAAGCTGGGTGAAAATACCATGTTGGTGGGTGAAATAGCACGGTCAGATTCCACACAATACCAGAATGGCACCAATTTGTTTGCTACGCCAACCGGCCAAGCCGGCGAAGTTGAGCAAAGCAACAGTGGCAATGCTTACCGTGTAGAAATTGTGAGCAAAAGTGCCCAAGACGCGCTAAAACCATGGAACGCGAAAGCTTGGTGGGCAAGGTCGGACGCTGATTTTGATAATAGCGCAACAGGCTACACACATGGTAAAGGTGAGGCAGGCGCTAAAGCCAAAATTCAACTTAGTGAAGTTATCGGGGTTTATGGCGAGGCCATTCGCAGTGAAGACCGTGCATTAGCTGGTGAAGCCGTGCGCACTGGCGAAAAACTTGGTTTAACAGCGAAAGTGACTGACAAGTTAACCTTGGACGGCTTTGTACGCCATATCAGCGAAGATGGAAACTTAGCGCCACAAGCTTTGATAGGTAGTAATAACGCACCACTTGGTGGCACACTAAACCAAACAGGTGGTTTTTATGGCCTAGGCCAAGACCAAAATGGCTTTGCCTCTACTGGCATTGCAAGCAGGGGGCCAGGTTTAACCGATAGCTTGGATGCCACAACTGTAGGTTTAGGTGCGCATTATCAAGCAACAGAAAAGCTTAATTTAGATGCCTTGTTTGAGCGTGGTGGTGAAAACCAAAAACGTATTGTATTAGGTTCACAATATCAAGTTGCTGAGCGCACAAGGCTATATGCGCGTGCGGAAACACAAACCGGTTTGGCTTCAAGCTACTCATTAGACGCGGCTGACCGCAGTACCAGTTTTAGTGCCGGGGTTGATACCAGCTATATGAAGGGTGGCAATTTATTCAGTGAGTATCGCTTGCGCGATGCGCTTTCTGGCCAGCAGGCTGATATCCGCGATATGCAACTTGCCAACGGTGCGCGCAATGTGTGGGATATTTCTGAAGGCGTAACGGTAAATACCGGCATTGAATACCTGAAAATATTCAAAGGTGAGCAGCAAAATGCCATGGCCTTAACCGGCGGAATGGACTACAACAAAAATCCACTTTGGAAAGCCTCAGGCAGAATTGAGTTTAGGCGTTTATTTGATAACGCTGCGGTTGCGGGTAATCAGTCTAGCAATCAATGGCTCAATACGCTTTCATTTGCGCGAAAACTTGACCGCGATTGGACATTGCTGACACGTAATTACTTGCTCTACACACGCAATAATGATGATGCCAGCGGTGTTTCCAAGGGCAACACTTTTCAAGATCGCTTTCAAATTGGTGCGGCGTGGCGCCCGGTTGACCATAATCAATGGAACGGTTTAGCGCGCTACGAATACAAAAAAGTACGCGATGATTCGCTGGCTAAAGATGCTACTGGCGTTTCAACCGGTGAAGATTACCGCACGCATATTGCATCCGCACACATGGATTACCATCCAAGCCGTCCGTGGTGGATGACGGGGCGAGTAGCAGCTAAA
>JAKPIR010000019.1 GCA_029549705.1 Pseudomonadota bacterium
AAGCTTAAAACGACTAAAGTTACTACGGTTTATTTGTGCCAAACCGGCAGAATAGTTGTAGCCTGCGTTTTCTAAAAACTTCGCGGTGGCTTTGGCTTCAGTAAGGTTTTGCGGTTGACGTTGCAAGTGCGCATTCACTACGCCAATTGCGTATCGATTGTGGCTAGACTCTACGCTGATGACACGCATCATTAACTGCTGATCCACCATGGGCGCACATTGTTGAATAGTGATGGTATCTAGTATCACTGCGCCTTATTCCTTGCCTAGCGCTTCGGTCAGCAGGTTAAGCTTAATCGCTTCAGCAGGCACTTCTAAGCATTCACCCGTGAGTTCGAGCTTAATGTGTATAAAGCCAGCCGTTGTTGGTTTGTGATGCAGCAGTACCATGCAGGGTTGATGATCTTGGTAGAAGCCTAGTAATAACGGTTTTTTGATTTTGCTAGGTTCTGTTTTAGTCAGGTCAGTGCGTTTAGCCGTGGACAGTTCTTCATTCGCTGGGTTGTGATAGGGTAAAACTTGAGTGGCGACCGAGACGAGTGCAGTATCTGTAGTATCAACATCTTGTGGAGCATTGTTTGTATCGGTAGCTGCCTCTGTTTTGCGGGCTTTCAATATCAATGCATTGGTGATTTCTTCGTTGCTATTGATAAGCGATTCCGCCAGTACTGGCGCGTCTTTGTATAAATTGATTAGCCTGTAAATAAGCTGCGCGCCTTTGATTTTTCCTTGGCTATAAGCCTCAGCAATCATTTCAGGCATGTCTAACAATGCTAAGTGATAAGTTACATAATTAGCATTCTCAGATAGCTTTTCGGCGATGCTGCTTTTACTGTCGCCTGCTGCAATGCGTTTTTGTATAAATTGCGCAATATCCATGGCCGCCATATTGGCGCGCTTGGTGTTTTCAAGTACTTGGCTGTAATCATCAAACGCGCTTGTATTTGTTTCAATAATGGCCGCTATCTTACTTAACCCTGCCTCTAGTGAAGCACGGTAGCGTCTTGCACCGTGAATAATGATGTAATTACCATTTACTGCTGGGCGAACGTGTATGGGTGTTTGTACACCTCTACGTTTTATATCACTGACAAAATCTTGCCAGTTTTCATCATTGAAATCTTTGCGTGGCTGATTTTCATCTTCGATGATTTGATTCAGTGGTATCGCCAGTACCACACCAACTTGGTTATCCAGTATTGCAGGGGCGGAAGTAGTTTCACGCTTAACAGCATCTAGCATTTCCAGGTTAAATACCGACTTTTTGACGTTGGCTATCATTAACCTATTGTCTCTACATGGGTAGACTCAACATCCACTTCAAGCTGTAATCGCGCTAACACAATATCAAATATCTTACGCATACTTGCCCAAGTGCTTCTGGCCATGGTGTTGGTTTTAGCCAGTTGTGCGATGGTGATACCTTCTTTTTGACATTCGCGTACTGCCTGACGTAGCGGCATTAGCAAAATCCTGCCTTCGTTATCGGTTAAAAAATGCTCACCAATACGTTCGCCTAATTCGGTTAATGCTTCTCGGTGTTTATCGGTAGCCTCTACCATGTTAGGTAAAAAACCTAAGAAATTGAGCTTAGCGTTAAATACCGTTTTAATGTTAAGCACGCCGCGCTGACCATATAGCGTCGCACTCATGCCCTCAATGCTTTCTTGCGATAACTGGATTGGACTTAATACCGCATCCGCTAGCGTGAGCGCGATGGTGACGCGAATATCCAACGAGGGTGGCCCATCGATAATACAGAGATCATAATGTGCATCTACGCTGGTTAAGAAATTGGCAAAGTGTTGGTGTGCTATAGATGACTTTTCTGTGAGCTCGCCTTCATGCTCAATCTTTACGCGGGCTTGCTCTACTAGCACATTGTTAAACTGCCCATCGGCTTCTAGGATGCTGAACCCGCTACTGCCAACATTAATATCAATGATGTCGGTGGTTTCAAATATGACCTCAGTCACGGTTTTGGCAAGCGGCACAGCCTCACCATTGCGTTTGAAGAACTTAGTGGTGTTCCCTTGATCATCAAAATCAATTACCAGAACACGGTAGCCTAAATTTCTGGCATACAGAGCAAGCTGACAAGCATTGGTCGATTTACCTACACCACCTTTTT
>JAKPIR010000021.1 GCA_029549705.1 Pseudomonadota bacterium
GATGCACAAGCTTCACTTGATGTGGGCTGTAAATTTCCTGTGAGTCCAGGCTATACCACAGAGCTTGGCCAATTTGCGCGTAAAATTGGCTTGTCTTTATTGCCAGGCGTTTCAACAGGTTCAGAAATCATGACCGCTAACGCGGACGATTATTATTTCTTGAAATTATTCCCGGCAGTGGCAGTGGGCGGCATCAACTTACTTAAAGGCTTTGCAGGGCCCTTTGGTGATGTAAAATTCTGCCCAACGGGCGGTGTTACAGTTGAATCTGCGCCACAATTCTTAAGCTTGCCAAACGTGGTGGTGTGTGGCGGCACATGGCTTACCCCAGCTGATGCTGTGGCGCGTAAAGATTGGGCGCACATTACCAAATTAGCGAAGGAAGCAAGCGCGATTAAAGCCGCGTAGACCGCCACGTGAACACGCACAAAAATGCGTAATCGTGTAAGGGCTTGGCATTTGCCTAGCCCTTTTTTCATGAGGAAATTTAGTGCATACGATATGCACCAACGCTTGTCATCATGGCCTGTTTTGCTCCGAGAAAAAATAAATGCTCTGGAAGCCTTTATTTATAAGGCTTCCAGAGCATCAAAAAAGGTTGTGGATGAAAATGATGCTAGAAACAGCATTTTTTGTAATAAATTGTTTAGGAATCACGTTTGAAAATTGATTTAAAAAAATATAAATCCATGGTATTTGATTGTGATGGCGTCGTCCTTGATTCAAATGTGGTGAAAACCGAAGCTTACTTTCGTACAGCCAAAAACCTAGGTGCAACAGACGCACAGGCGCAGGCATTGGTGGATTATCATGTAAAATTAGGTGGAATTTCACGTTACCACAAGTTTGAGTGGTATTTGCGCGAGGTGCTAAATCAGCCAGTGACCGTGCAAGCGGTTCAGGCGTTATTGGACGAATTTGCGCGCGAATTGGAAGTTGGTTTGATGACGTGTGCAGTGGCCGAGGGTCTGGAGGATTTGCGAAGCGCAACGCCACAGGCCAACTGGATGATACTTTCAGGTGGCGACCAAGAAGAGATTCGAGCGTTATTTGCCAAGCGTGATTTAGCCAAGTATTTTGATGGTGGATTATTTGGCAGCCCGGATAATAAGGACACCGTACTAGCACGTGAAATCGCCTCCGGTCATTTGCAGTTTCCAGCGCTTTTTATTGGCGACAGTAAATATGATTTTGAGGCCGCCACCCGCGCGGGATTGGACTTTGTGTTTTTAAGTGACTGGACTGAGGTGGCTGATTGGCGAAGTTATTGTGCTCAAAATAATATTGTAGTGCAAGGTTCGATATTGCAATTATGCCACTAGATGCTGATGATTAATTTTCTGATTTGGAACATGAAATAATGTCAAATTTTGTTCAACCCCAACAATTATCCGTGGTCGTGCCGGTTCGCAATGAACAAGACAATGTGGCAAGTTTGATTGCTGAAATCAATGCCGCACTGCAGCCCGTCATACGGCACGAGATTATTTATGTAGACGATGGCAGTACTGACGGCACCTATGGAACATTGAAGGAGCTGCAACGTCAATATACGCAGCTGAGAATTGTGCGTCACGCAAAAAGTTGTGGCCAAAGTACTGCAGTAAGAACAGGCGTTAAATTGGCCAAATTTGACTGGATTGCAACTTTGGATGGTGATGGTCAGAATAACCCTGCGGATATTCCAAAATTATTATCCGCTTTGGCTGAGGGCGTAGAACTCGTGGGTGGCAACAGACGACAAAGCCGTCGTGATACTTGGATTAAACGCGTGTCTTCAGTAATCGCCAACACCGTGCGTTCTAACATGCTAAAAGATGACACGCCGGATACTGGCTGTGGCTTAAAAATGTTCTCACGCGCAGCTTATCTGGATTTACCCTATTTTGACCATATGCACCGTTTTTTACCGGCGCTCATCAAGCGCCGCGGTGGAAAAGTAGTGTCTGTGCATGTCAGCCACCGTAATCGTGAGCATGGCAAATCAAACTATGGCACACTTGACAGGCTGATGGTGGGAATCGTGGACTTGTTTGGTGTAGCATGGTTGCAACGTCGCGCAAAAATACCGCAAGTAGCAGAAGATGAGGTGGTTTAATCATGCAAATTGTGAATGACGGCATTGGATTGTATTTTTCGCACATTATCAATGCGCTAAATAACTATATTGCGGGCATGCCAACTTCAGATTTGATCTGGATTGGGGTGGGGCTTGTTGGGCAGTGCTTGTTTATGATGCGTTTTATTGTGCAGTGGATACACAGCGAGCGTCATCAGCAAAGCTTAATTCCTGTCAGTTTCTGGTATCTGAGTCTGATGGGCGGTTTGATTGTATTGGCGTATGGAATACATCGTATTGACCCGGTGATTATACTAGGTCAGCTGCCGGGCACAATTGTATACGTTCGCAATTTGATGCTCATTCATAAAAATGGCAAATAGTGTTATTCAATCAAATGGCTTAACGTGATGAATCTATCTGCAACTAACACGTATCAGCGACTTTTAATCGCTAGCGCTATTATTAGCTTATTACTTGTGTTCTGGGGACTCGGGTCAATTGACTTGATTTCATTGAATGAAGGCCGACGTGCTTTGGCCATCAAGGAAATGTTTGAAAGTGGAAATTGGCTGTTGCCAACACTCAACGGCGAACTCTACCTGACTAAACCACCATTGTTATATTGGATTTCGCTAATGATATCCAGCCTAGTGGGAGCGGTGAATGAATGGACGCTCAGATTGCCATCAGCATTTGCCGCGCTCATCACCTTATGGATGACATATCGTTATACGCTGAACAGGTTTGGCGCATGGCCGGCCCTTTTTAGCGTGCAGATATTAATGGCAAATCTCGGATTTGCCATGCTGGCAAGACGAGTTGAAATTGAAATGTTACTGACGGCCCTCTGCGTTGGCGCCGTATTCTCTGCACTTAAATACCTAGATCAACCAGCTAAACGCGGCTGGATTTATCTAAGTTATGTCTTGCTTGCATTAGCCGTGCTCACCAAAGGCCCTGTTGCTTTACTGTTTGTTACGCTACCGCTTATTGTGGCCGCTGTCTGGACAAAAGACAGCCAAGTTAGGCAAACGCTCACCCACTATAAAGGTTGGATTTTATTTTTTATCGTTGCGCTATCTTGGTATCTGGTGGTGTCACTGCAGTTGGGTTTTGATATTTGGTCAACAATCGCTAAACGAGATATGTTGGAAAAAATGCAGGCGGAGGAAGTTGCCAAACCCTTATTGAGCTATCTGGGCTGGATAATGGTTGATTTTCTATTGTTAGTGGCTTTGTTGTTAATACGTTCGCGCGAACTGTTGGGCACTTTCAAAGCGAAGAATGATTTGAAAGTGTTGCTTTGCGCTGTAGTGGTGCCGCTACTGGTGTTTTCTCTGTTTAGTAATAAACATGCAAAGTATTTGCTGCCGATTTATCCACTAGTCACAATCATTTTAGGCGTCCAGTTGGCAAAATTATTTGATAAATCTAAGCAGCCACTTAAAAAACTAATCCTTACCTTGAGCATTTTGTTGCCGCTGATACTGGCTTGTTTTTATATGTTTGTTGAGTCGCGGGTTTTTGCTTACCGTACTTCAGCCTTTGCACAGATAAATGATTGGGAAAAAACAATCACGCCCAATACACTCTACACCTACGGTAAAACCGATAGTCGCATTATTTATTATGCCTACACGCCCATCAAAACCATAGAACCTAACGCGTTGAAAGGGTTTTTGGATGAAAAGAAATCATTTCTTCTTTTAGTTGAGGATGACGAAGCAAGCAACCTGCAATTATTGGCAGGTTGTAAAGTTAAGGAGTTTAAGCCTTACCTTAAAAAGAAAAAATCTTTAGTGGTTTTTGGTTTTGGTGATGCTTGCCCTCAGTTAAATCATTATTAATAGAGTTTTAAATATGAAAATTACAGTCATTGGCACAGGGTATGTAGGTTTGGTTTCTGGCACTTGCCTAGCGGAAGTTGGCAATGATGTGTTATGTCTGGATGTTGACCCCGCTAAAATCAGGATTCTAGAAGAAGGCGGCATTCCTATTCATGAGCCAGGTCTGCTTGAGATGGTAAGACGAAACAAGGAAGCTGGTCGGCTGAAGTTTACGACGGATATTAAGCAAGCTGTAGATTTTGGTGACGTGCAGTTTATAGCGGTAGGCACGCCGCCCGATGAAGATGGCTCGGCAGATTTACAGTATGTCGTTGCCGCAGCGCGGAATATCGGTAAATACATGACCACACATAAAATCGTTGTAGACAAATCTACAGTGCCAGTAGGTACGGCAGATAGAGTGAGTGCTGCGCTGGCAGAAGAACTGGCTTTACGTGACGCTAAAGTCACTTTCAGCGTAGTGTCAAATCCAGAGTTTCTGAAAGAGGGCGCAGCAATTGATGATTTTATGCGACCTGACCGCATTGTGATTGGCGTGGCAGATGAGCATAGCCAAGAGGTGATGCGTTCGCTTTATGCGCCATTTCAGCGCAACCATGAGCGCTTAGTGGTTATGGATGTTCGTTCAGCTGAGTTGACCAA
This sequence comes from Pseudomonadota bacterium, assembly GCA_029549705.1. Classification (GTDB taxonomy): domain Bacteria; phylum Pseudomonadota; class Gammaproteobacteria; order Burkholderiales; family Methylophilaceae; genus Methylotenera. The sequence continues at coordinate 4,552 of JAKPIR010000021.1, forward strand.
ATATGCAGCGAATGCCATGTTGGCAACACGTATCAGTTTTATGAATGAGCTCGCTAATCTTGCTGAGATTTTAGGTGCCGATATTGAGCATGTGCGAAAAGGCATAGGGTCTGACCCCAGAATTGGCTACGACTTCTTGTACCCGGGTTGCGGGTACGGAGGCTCATGCTTTCCTAAAGATGTAAAAGCATTGATTAAGATAGGAAAAGCGCATCAGTATGATTTAAAAGTGTTGAATGCGGTCGAAGAAGCCAACGATAAACAAAAACATGTCTTAACCGAAAAAATAAGAAAACATTACGGATCTGACCTCGCGGGAAAACACTTTGCACTCTGGGGTCTGGCATTCAAACCGAACACAGATGATATGCGTGAAGCAGCAAGCCGTGTTCTTATTCAGGACTTGTTGAAGGCAGGTGCAACTGTTTGCGCCTATGACCCTGTTGCAATGGCTGAAGCAAAGCGTATATTCAAAGAAACCAAGGAATTGAGTTTTGCCAAATCACAAAATCAGGCGCTCGATAATGCAGATGCGTTGGTGATTGTGACAGAATGGAAAGAGTTCAGAAGCCC
>JAKPIR010000025.1 GCA_029549705.1 Pseudomonadota bacterium
CATGCAATACCTATATCGCAATTTTCTGAGCTAGTTGCCAGTGTTGCAGGCAAAGCCTGCGGCCCAAATTACCAAGCACGCATACTTTCAATACATGTGGTGGCTGACGCAGGCATGGCGGTACTCATCGAGCAAGACTACCTAGGCGCAGACTTTATTGACTATTTTAGCGTGGCAAAACTCGAGAATCGCTGGTGGATTGTGAATAAAACTTATGCGGTGACTAGCGGCCAATAATAGTTTTGGCTTACTAAATGTCCTCCTCAATATTATCAATCAAGCGCGTTTTGCCAGCTTGATTGTTGTTAATTTTAGCTGCGCCAAGCACGACTAAATGCTTATCTTGCGACTGCGCAGGTTGCAATGTGAGTGATGAGCGTATTGAAATGTAATCCACTTCCCAGCCTGCGTTGTTGAGTTGTTCCGTAGCGTTATTTTCTAAGTTTAAAAAATCGCGCGCGCCGTTTTTAAGCGCATGCACAATGGCGCGTAAGGCGCTATTTAGTTGGGCGGCTTGTATGCGTTGCGCGTCTGATAAATATCCGTTGCGCGAGCTTAACGCTAGGCCACTGGCTTCGCGTATGGTTTCGCCAGCAATAATTTCAATCGGTAGATTAAATTGGCGCACCATTTCCTTGATGATAAAAAGCTGCTGAAAATCTTTTTTGCCAAATACAGCAACACTCGGTTGCACCATGTTAAATAGCTTCATCACAACCGTGGCCACGCCTGCAAAATGGCTTAATCGCGTTGCGCCGCACAGCACGTTGGCGATGGGCGGGGGTAGAATAGTCATGCTTTGGTTTAAGTTTTTTCCGTCAAAGTCGGCATACATTTCGCCCACACTGGGTGCAAACACAATGTCGCAACCTGCAATCGCAAGCTTGTCGCAATCTGCTACTAGCGTGCGTGGGTAGTTGGCTAAATCTTCTGTGGGGCTAAATTGTAGCGGGTTGACGAAAATGCTCACCACCACACACGCTGCATGTTGTTTGGCAATTTCAACTAGTTGAATATGCCCCGCATGCAGATTGCCCATGGTAGGTACAAAGCCAATGCTGGATTGATTTTTTAGGGCGGCGCGTAAATCTGAAACGGTGTGGATAATTTGCATGATGACATTCTAGCACCTGTGAATTTTGCCTGCAAAAGGCCTGATAATTATGCCAAGGTCTTTTAACAAGACTTTTGTTCATTTTCTACCAAGCTCAACCTTAAGGGCATTGCAAACGGTAACGCTACCAAAATCTATCGAAAGTTGACGGATTAATATAAGAGTAGTAGATTCATGCCATCTGCCAATAAGGATATACACAATGCTATTGTCATATTTGCGTTTGAGTGTAATTGCATTCCTTAGTTTTTCCCCAAGTTTGTCGCATGCTGAACTGCCTGCGAGTCGTATTTTAGACGCGTATGGCTTGCAAAGTGTGTCGCATCAGGCCATTCCGCATGGCGTCCCAAATACTTATGCTTGGCAAACGCATGCAGAGGTGGTCATGGGCACTAACCCTACTGCAAGTGCTGTCCCCGATTGGTATGAAGGGCCACATTATTCTGAGTGGCGTGGTATTGATGGCTGGTTTACCGTGTACGAAGCAACGAATAATCATGCGCAAAACATTTCGGTAGAGATCGCCGACATGGAGCTTTGGTATTTGGCTAAAAATAATGTCTGGCATAACATCGTAACATTGCCAGTAGCCGATTGGGCGGGCTATTATCCAGAGCATGCGATAGGTAATCCTTCTTCAGTTATACCAGATGATAGTGGGCGGTTGTTGGTGCAAGCCGGCAATAACCTGATGGCGCATGGAGGCACTTCGCATTACGCAACACCTTGGGGTGCAGATGGCGCAGATATTCAGGCACTATTTTTCTCGCTTAAACATCGGTTGGTCGCGGATGCTAACGTGGATGTTTCTCAAGCTAGTTATATTGTCAATGCGGGTATAGATTTTGTGCCGTTTGTGGGCGCAGAATTGAATCCTGATTCTGGCAAGGCAAACTATTGGCCAGGCGCTGGCTTGGGTCAATTTATAAAAAGTACAACAGATTGGCAATATGCCAGCATCTTGATTACCGACCCCGCACTTACAAAAGTACAATTAACCAACACGCTCAATATTTCGCCAGTACCTGAGCCGTCCTTCTATTCGCTCCTGTTGGTGGGGATATGCCTGATAATTTTAGCCGCGCGCAGCCAAAGACGAGGCACTATTTGAGTTAGTAGCTATGTTCGGCCGCTGGAAAAGTTTTATTTTTCACCGCTTGCACATAATTATTCACCGCTTGTTGCACGCTATTGGTTTCAATCAAGAAATTTTTAGCAAATCGGGGGGCTTTAAAATCATTTGGGTTTTTGTTGGCAGCACCCGTGTAAATGCCGAGCAAATCCTGAATCACCAGCACATGACCGCTGCAATCTACACCAGCACCAATACCAATGGTGGGTGCGCTAATACTTTCAGTAATTTTTTTCGCCAATGCGGCTGGCACCATTTCAAGCAACACAAAGCTCACACCAGCGTCACTCATGGCTTTTGCGTCTTTTAAAATTTGCTCGGCAGATTCTTCGGTTTTACCTTGAATTTTATAGCCGCCTAACTGATTGACTGATTGTGGTGTAAATCCTAAGTGTGCGCAGACCGGAATGCCGCGCTCCACCAAATAGCGCGCGGTTTCAACGCGTTTTCCGCCGCCCTCAAATTTAACAATGTGCGCGCCACTTTTAACAAGCCACAACGCATTTTTATAAGCGGCTTCGTTATCTTGCTCATAACTACCAATGGGCATGTCGGCCATAATGACTGTATTAGGCGCACCATTTTTAACCATTTTGGTGTGATAAGTCATGTGGTGCATGCTGACATTGAGCGTATTTTCAGCACCTTGCAGCACCATGCCCAGTGAGTCACCTACCAGTAGCATGTCTACGCCTTCTAACTCCATCAATTTGGCAAAGGTGGCGTCATAGCAGGTGAGCATGGCAATTTTTTCGCCAGCGGCTATTTTGGCTTGAAGTTTTGTTAAACTCATTCGAAATTCGGATTAAAAAATTCGCGCTGACTTTTAATCTGCATGATGCGGTTGAGGAGCAAATCTAGGGCTTCAGGATTTTTAGCAATATTTAATTTTGCATTGTTCACAATTAGCACAGGCGTGGCATCATAGTGATGAAAAAATTCGCTGTAGGCATCGGATAAACGCTCTAGATATTCGCGCGGCATATTTTGTTCATAATGCACATTGCGTTCTTCAATGCGCTCAGCCAGCGCATCAATCGGTGTTTGCAGATAAATCACCAAATCAGGCTTTGGCGCTTTTAATTGTAAGTGCGTGTAAATGTTGTGATAAAGCGCATATTCTTCATCATCTAAATTGAGCCTTGCAAACAGTGCATCTTTTTCTAAAAAGAAGTCGGCCACAATCGGTTTTGCAAACATGTCGCGCTGGCTTAAGTCTTTAATTTGGTTGGCGCGCTGAAACAAAAAGAACAGTTGTGTGGGCAGTGCGTAACGCTGCGCATCTTGGTAAAAGCGTGGTAAAAACGGATTAGCCTCGGCTTTTTCAGATAAATAATCTACCGGAAACTTTTCAGCCAGCATGCGCGCCAGCGTGGTTTTGCCGCTACCAATCGGGCCTTCAACAACAATATAAGGGTATTTATTAAAAATGCTCATAAGTGATTTTCTAGTTTTTGAATGCCTTGGGCGAGTTCCGGCGTCATCAATTGCGCTATTTTGCCATGTTTTGGCAAAATTAGTTGCGGTGCGATTTCAAATAGTGGCAATAAAACAAATCCGCGGCTGTGCATACGCGGGTGCGGTAACGTAAGTTTTTGGCTGTGGCGCTCTTCATCACCGTATAGCAACAAGTCGCAATCGAGCACGCGTGGCGCATTTTGGTACGGGCGCACACGGCCGGCGCGGTCTTCAATCTGATGGAGTGCCAGTAATAGCGCCTCAGCTGAAAGTGCAGTTTCAACCTCCGCTACGGCGTTGATAAAGTCCGGCACGGCGGCTTCTGAGGTTTGCGGGCAGTCGATAGGCGCAGTTCTGTACAACGAGGAGCGCTTAATGACACGCGTTTCTGGAATGTGACTTAGCGCCACAAACGCAGACTTCACTTGTAAAATGGGGTCAGCTAAGTTGCTGCCTAGTGCGATAAAAGCGTGCTTCATGCGTTTTTAAGTGTTGGGTTCACTTTTGCTTGCATCCACTTTTTTACGGTTTCTTTTTCTGCGTTTTTTAGGATTGCTATCTGCTTGCAGCATCGCTGTACGCGCTTCGCCTTCAGCGTTGGCAAAGGCAGTCCACCATTCACCAAGCTCCATGGGTAGCTCACCGGATTCGCAGCGAAGCAGTAAAAAATCATAGCCTGCGCGGTAGCGCGGATGCGTGAGTAAGCTAAATGGGCGTTTACCGGCGCGTTGTTCAAAGCGCGGCTGCATGGCCCAGATTTCTTTCATGGTGGCGGTGTAGCGGTTATGAATCGCCAGTTTTTCTGCCTGACTGGCAATCACTTCGTTCATCGCCATATAAAGTGCAGGTATCGGTGGTGCTTCATTTTTGTAGGTTTGCCACGCGGCCAATACTTCATGCCAAAGAAGTGTTGCGAATAAAAAACTGGGGTTTGAAGATTTACCTGCCAAAATACGGTCATCGGTATTTTTTAAGGCGAGCATCACAAAGCGCTCGCCCAGCGGTTGCTCCAACACCACGTCGAGCATGGGCAGTAGGCCATGATGCAAATGCTGCGCACGCAGGGCATTGACACTTTCAACGGCGTGCCCCGATAAAAACAGTTTCAGCATTTCATCAAACAGACGGCTGGCGGGTACGTCTTGCAGTAAATCCACCAACTTGGCAATTGGCGCTTGTGTTTCAGGCGCGATTTTCATGCCTAATTTGGCTGAAAGGCGCACCGCACGCAACATCCGTACCGGGTCTTCCTGATAGCGCGTGGTCGGGTTGCCAATCATGCGTAACAATTTGGCATTCACATCGGCTACGCCATTATGGAAATCCAGCACTTCGTCTTTGGCAGGGTTGTAGTAGAGAGCATTGGCGGTAAAGTCGCGCCGTGCGGCGTCTTCTTCTAAACTGCCAAAAATATTGTCGCGCAAAATACGGCCGCTATCCGCGGTTTTGGCATCCCCTTCTGCTAAATGATGGCCGCGAAATGTGGATACTTCTATCGTCTCATTGCCCCACAATACATGCACCAGCCTAAAACGTTTGCCGATGATGCGTGAGCGGCGGAAAATTCGGTTCACTTCTTCGGGCGTGGCGTTGGTGGCGACGTCAAAGTCTTTTGGTTCAAAATTCAACAGTAAATCGCGTACAGCCCCCCCCACAATAAAGGCCTCAAAACCCTCTTTTTGTAAACCGTCACAAGTTTTAAGCGCAGCTTGGCTAATCAAGCTTTTGTTGATATTGTGCACTTTGGCGGGGATTTTTTTTGCGGCACTGGTATCGCTCGCGTCTGCCTGCTCTATCGCCAAATGCGCTTTGGTGCGCTTGGTAAACACTTTTTGTAAGAATCTTTTAATCATGATGTGGAATTGTTTGAAATTCTTTGTTTAGCTGCAGTTTGCAAAAATTTATTCATGGTTGAATTCTTATATAATCCCAGCATTATAAATGATATGCAAAATCTTGATGCGACCTAATCAATCAATTCAGCAAAATCCGCAATCGTCTATCAGTACCAAGCAGGCGATAGGCGTGTTTGATTCGGGTGTAGGCGGAATTTCGGTGTTACAGCACATTCATGCTTTGCTGCCGCATGAAGATTTGATTTACGTGGCCGATAGCAAATACGCGCCTTATGGCAGCAAAACACCCGAAGAAATCACTGAACGCTGCCTTGCGCTCGCTGATTTTTTAATCGCCAAACAGGTGAAAGCACTTGTTGTGGCTTGCAATACTGCCACAGCCGCCGCCATTGATGCCATGCGTGAAAAATACACCTTACCCATTATCGGTATGGAACCCGCTGTAAAACCCGCCGCCGAAGCCAGCAAAAACGGCATTGTCGGCGTGCTGGCCACCGTCGGCACGCTTAAAAGTGCACAGTTTGCGGCATTGTTAGAAAGTTATGGCCGTAATGTAAAAGTCGTCACGCAAGCCTGTGTGGGCTTGGTGGAATGTGTGGAGCGTGGCGAACTGCATACCGAAAATACCAAAGCGCTCATTCAACAATATTGCGCACCCTTATTGGCCGAAGGCGCAGATACGATAGTGCTAGGCTGTACGCATTATCCATTTGTAAAGTCAGTGATACGAGAAGTCGTCGGTGAAAAAGTCACGTTGATTGATACAGGCGCTGCGGTGGCAAAACAACTCAAACGTCAATTGGCAGATAGTCAGTTATTAGCAGCGGAAACCCAACCAGCAGAAGTGACTTTTTGGACAAATAGCGAAGCTGAAAATGCCGCGCAAATCATTGCAGCATTGTGGGGAAAAAGCGCAGCAGTTAACCGAATTTAATAGGTTGGTGATACCCTGAAAAACCGTATTTTCTATATTCAATTAACTCCGAGAGAAAAACGCTGCCCTGGAAGCCTTGTAAATAAAGGCTTCCAGGGCAGCGTTAAAGAAGACGTGCCTAATTGTGCCTAATGATGCTTAACGTGCTCGCCCGCTTTTAACTTATATGTTGTACCGCAGTAAGGGCAGGCCACTTTACCCGTGGCAGCAACATCTAAAAACACGCGTGGGTGCGATGACCATTGCGCAACTGCATCGGTCGGGCAGTGTAGCGGTAAGTCTTTGGCGGTGACTTCCGTGAATTTAATATCATGGTCTTTTATTTGGGACATTTCTTATAATCTCCTTAAATCGTCATTCCGTGCTTGACACGGAATCCAGCGTCGTTAAATTCAAAAGACAATGGATTCCGACTTTCGTTGGAATGACGACTATGGTTTAAACCAACGTCAACCAATGCGCATGTTTAGCTGATTTACCTTTAACCACATCAAAGTATAAACTCTGCAGTTTTTCAGTCATTTCACCACGTACGCCCGTGCCGATAGCGCGGTTGTCCAACTCGCGGATTGGGGTCACTTCAGCAGCCGTGCCAGTAAAGAAGGCTTCATCGGCGCCATAGACTTCATCACGGGTAATACGTTTTTCAATCACTTCAATGCCGAGTTCTTTGGCAAGCGTCACAATCGTATCACGCGTAATGCCTTCAAGCGCGGATGTGAGGTCAGGTGTATACAGTTTGCCGTTACGTACGATAAAAATATTTTCGCCTGAGCCTTCAGCAACAAAGCCGTCCACGTCTAACAATAACGCCTCTTGGTAGCCATCTTGCGCGGCTTCTTGGTGCGCTAAAATACTGTTCATGTAGTTACCGTTGGCTTTG
>JAKPIR010000034.1 GCA_029549705.1 Pseudomonadota bacterium
TAAATAACATGGTTTATTTAAAATAAATCGTGTCATTTTGTTTAAAAATGACACGATTTATTTTAAATAAACCATGTTATTTACGCCGAGAAAAATTATCTGCCCTGAAAGCCTTTATTACCACAGGCATAAGTACTGCTAACCATGCAAGCATGAAGCATTACTAATTATAAGGCTCGCAGAGCATCGAAAAAGATTGTGCGCTAAAACACGTAAAAAATACTATTTTTTAACCGCAATATTAAACGGCTTAATCGCGTTGGGCGGCACCACAACATCTTTACTTTTTTTGGGTTTTTTTACTTCTTTATTACTTTTGATCTGACCTTTAGCCATCATCATTCTCCTTAAATTGAGCTTTGCAGAAACTGTTGCATTACCCATCATAGGCCGATGGCAAAATATAGGTAGATTATTTATTGCCGACGATACAACGCGCGCAGTCTGCCAAAGCAGCGCAAAAACAGCGTATGATGACGTTAGCAATTGTGAATAAATTTAATGGAGAAACGCGCCATGACCGACGAAATCAAACAACAAAAACTCGCAGCGCACAAAAAAGCGCTTGAAGAACACCACGCGCTACTTGAAAAACTGCACCTGAACCAAAACGAGCACTTAGATGAAGCCAAAGCCTCGCTTGAAAGACTGACGCTGACGCTTGAAGAGTACCTTAAAATTTTTGGCCTGCCATAAATTTTCTCATCAAACCGCCAAAAAAATAACGCCGCATTTCGCGGCGTTATATTTCGGCTTATGGGCTGCCGAATAATCCAGCAGTCAGCTGGCAGGGTAAAACCTACAGATTAAAACTCACGAAAGTGTCGATATAAGCGCTCCTCTAATTAAGGTTAACTTCTTTTTAAATCTGTGATTAAAAACCACAGTTCATTTATACACCCATTTTTTTCAGATGACAACCAAAAAAATTGACTTTGTGCATCACAAATCAACTTGTTTGATAAATGACAAATTGCACAAAATGTTGACAATTTTTTCATCCATCGCGCAACCATCAAATGCCGCCCATTTAACAAACCACCTTAACTGTAGCGCCTAACCCAATGAAAAATCATCTGCATAATGGCTTGGCGCTAATTTTTAAAAACGCTTAAAAAAATCAATATTGTTGGCCTAGTTTTTGCTGATTTAGTAATTAGCAACACGCCTTTCAACAATGATCAAAAGTTAAGGAGCGCACCATGACAAAATACCAAATCATCAACGAGCAAAACAAACCTGTGCTGGAATTTGATGACCTGCAAGACGCAGCCATCGAAGCTGAAAAATTAAACCACTGGGAAGAAGATCACTATTTTTACGTCGCCGAAATTGAGCGGTAAGACCGCTAAAAATTAGCATTTCAAAGCTAAAACGCGCTCGAGAAAATTTTATGCCTCTGTGAGCCTTTATTACCACAGGCATAAGTACTGCTAATCATGCAAGCATGAAGCATTACTAATTATAAGGCTCGCGGAGCATCAAAAAAGGTTGCGGGCAAAAACTGCCTATTGGCGTGAGCGTTTAATCTACTTCATCCGAAGTATTCAACTCAACATGCGCCACCACCTGCCCCGGTTCAAACCCGGCTTTTTCTAAATCAATGCGGTACTGACAGCTAGGCAAATGGCCCTCAAGCGTACCGTTGATTTTGGTCGTTTCTTCCTTACACAACGCGCAACGGTAACGGTGCGTATGCCCCTCAAAACGCTCTTGCGGGTAATCAATATAAAATAGTTTTTTCATGACAGACTCCCGATATGGTTTAGATCATCGTACACCTAGCGGGTTGGCGAGGCAATAAGGATTGGTGTTGTGGTAATGCATGCGGTGCAATACTCAAGCAATTGCGCCATTCGAGCTACAAAACATTTAGTTTAAAAGCGCAATACTAGCCTGCCAACAATAGCTAATAAGCCACCATCACCTCATTGCGGCGCAAAAATGGCAACGTCCACGGTGGGTTGTAGCGCGCCAGCTCTGGTGTGCCAGTGGGCGTGATGTTTTTACTTTTAAGCCAAGCGATTAGCTCGGCAGTTTTGGTGGCGGTTTTTTCTTCACCCGCCAAGCCAGAAAAACGCAGCACCGCCATGCGGGTTTCTGGCAGCTCGCGCAACGTTACAGCGGGGTTATTGGGCGTGGGCAAAGTGCTTAAGGTATATTGGCTAGGCATTACAAAATACATGCGCCACTGGCCGCTGCTTTGCTGCATGGCCACGGGTGCTGTCATGCTGATTTTTTCAGACGCGGCTTTTGGTGCCATGCCCACAGGCGCGGTCATGCTAATTTTTTCGCTACCGCCTTTTTGTGAAGTGTTATTGCCAAAATTATAATCCGCAATGCGCCTAAAACCAACGCCAGAAGCATCATTTAACGAACCATCCACCAAAGTTTCGGCCACCACGCGCGGCGCGTAAAGCCTAAGCTCAAAGTTGCCAGATTTTTCTACCAATTTAAATTTTGGCTCTTCAATCGCCATAGCAAAGTTTGCAAACAATAAAATATAATGCGCACATAACCAACCCAACCGCACAAAAATCACCCATTAAAATAAGCTACAAAGTTAAGACTTTTAAACGGCAAATAGATTCATTTATCAAGCAACAACCCCCCCCCCCGAGAAAATTTAACGCCTCTGGAAGCCGCATTCTAGGCCGCTAGCAGAGGAGGTGAAATGATGAGTGCTAAAAATAGGTGTTTTTAATTAGGCAAATTGGCTAAGTGAAGTCACTGGTCGGGGGTAGCCCGACAGCTAGTCACTTTCTTTTAACTGCCTGAAAAGAAAGTAACCAAACAAAACGGCACCCCAACACCACGGCCTAACGGCTGCCTTGCGCTACTCGGCATAAAGGCAGCAATCGGAAACTCGCCAATAAAAACATTTGGCTCAAGCAGCCGCTTGCTGAAACCCCCTTTATGCCTGCGTTGCTCAGCGTGGTGCAAAGGGGGAAATGGCTACACACCACCACCGTCATTCCGACGAAAGTCGGAAACCAGTGACTTTGTTCTTTTAAAACGTTACGACACTGGATTCCGTGTCAAGCACGGAATGACGGAACGAATTTTTGGTTTTGACTTTAACTTCCCCTGCTACCGCGCCTGATATTTGTATAAGCATGGGGGGATTTCGGCAAGCTACTGTTTGAGCGTAGCGAGTTTTAGCTTACCGCCCCGTGGTTATACAAATATCAGGAAACAAGCGGTAGGGGGTGTCTTTTTACTTTGGTTACTTTCTTTTGGACAAGCAAAAGAAAGTAACTCGCCGAGGGGCGAAAAGGAAAATTAGCTAAAACAGGAATAATTCCAGTTCTTCTAGGCGTATAGCCATCGCTTCTACTGATACTTTAAATTGGAAGGCCAACGAGTAAAATCTAACACCGTTATATTGCTTAATGCTAGCTAGAAATCTAGATAAATCTCTTTTCGACTTAAATTTAGATATTACTTCATCGAAAGACCCAATTCTGAAAGCTGAAGCAGTGTTTTCATCCAAGATAAATTTATCTGTCAAAAACAGTTTCTTAAATACTGTTTTTAGCAGATTCTCTGGCATTAAAAATCTGCTTGCAAAAAAATCTGCTTCGTATTCCGTAGGTGATTTAGCCTTTATAGTTCCATCTATTGGCCTATCTCTGTGTAAGCCACTTTGCGTATGTAGCAATGCATGCCCTAACTCATGAGCCGCAGTAAAACGACGAACTTCAGGTTTAAACTGTTCTGAGATTCTAATTCTTCTAGAATCATTATCAATTAAACCAGCAGCCTCAATTACTTTGCCATTATCTCTGAATTCACCCAAGGTAGACTCAGTTGTACACTTGTAACCTATTAATTCAAAAGCTTTTAATGGGTCAAGCATATCAATAAAATTTGGCTGCTCGCTCCACATTGTAAATCGATTTTTCCAAATAATTTTATGTAAAGCTTTAACTTTATTTTCTATCTCTTGTTGAGAATATTTATCTTTTTTACGGCTAAATGCACTTAAATCACCAGTTTCACCAATATGTGCATACTGATTACCTAGAATATGCCTACTTGTTGTTATTTCATTTTGTGACGCATCAAATTTATTTTCTTTTAAAGCGCTAAATTGCCCATTACCATCAAGATGAGCATAAGGATTCTTCAGCAAAATTCTATCTTCTGAAATTTCAGCGCTAGATGCGTAAACTTTTAAAAAATTAGGTTTCATTAATTTAACCTTTCTGTATCACCCACACTTACTCTCACCACAATTCAAACAAGTCAAACAACCATCCATAATGATTGAGGCCTTGGTGTTGCACTTTTTGCACAGTTGCGCACCTTTTGGGAAGCCTTCGTCATTGGCTTCTTCGCCTGATTTTGCGTGTTTTTCAAGGTACTCAGCTTTTTTCTCAGCCACTAATTTTTGTTGGTGTTCATCTAAGCCTGGTTTTTTCAACATGCCGATTTCTTGCAAGTGTTGCTCTACCACTTCACCAATCTCAGCTACTAAGCTCGGCACAAATTTGCCGCCTTTTTTAAAGTAGCCGCCTGATGGTTCAAACACGCTTTTGAGTTCTTCCACCAAAAAGGTAACGTCGCCGCCTTTGCGAAACACAGCCGACATCACGCGTGTAAGGGCGACTATCCACTGAAAGTGCTCCATGTTTTTGGAGTTGATGAAAATTTCAAACGGGCGGCGGTGCTCTTGCGCGGTGCCTTCGTTCATCACCACATCGTTGATGGTGATGTAGAGCGCATGTTCAGTGACAGGCGTTTTGATTTTGTAAGTGTTGCCCACCAGTTTGTCTGGGCGGCTGAGCGGCTCGCCTAGCTGAATCACCTTGGCGCTGTCTTCTTGAATTTTAGCTTCGAGTGCTTTGGCTTTGTCTTCTTCGGTTACTAGGTTGTAACTTACGATTTTTTTGTCGATTTTAATGGTCATGTTGTTTTCCTTTTAGTTTCTAGTCGGTAGTCGTTAGACGATAGTTAGTTCAAATGTAGCCGTTGTTAAAACTAACGACTACCTACAATCGACTAGAATTTGCCGTAATAACCTTCTTTTAGGGCATCATAAAGATTTGCGGCTGAGTGAATCTCACCATCGTATTCAATTTCTTCGTTACCTTTGGCTTCAATTTGCGTGCCATCTTCAAGCGTGAATTTGTAGGTGGTGTTCTCTAAGTCTTTTTCTGTCACCAACACGCCTTGGAATGCTTCAGGGTTGAATCTGAATGTAGTGCAGCCTTTCAGGCCTTTGTCGTAGGCGTAGAGATAGATGTTTTTAAAGTCTTCAAAGTCGTAATCGGTTGGCACGTTAATGGTTTTTGAAATTGAGCTATCAATCCATTTTTGTGACGCCGCTTGAATGTCCACGTGCGCTTTGGCCATGATGGTGGATGAGTCTAAGAAGTAATCCGGCAGTTTTTCATCTTCTTTATCGCTAAACGGCATGGCTTTTGGGTTAATCAGCTCGCGGTAAGCTAAAAGCTCGTAGCTAAATACATCGACTTTCTCTTTAGATTTTTTACCTTCGCGAATCACGTTGCGTGCGTAATGGTGCGCGAATGATGGCTCAATACCGTTGCTGGCGTTATTCGCTAAGCTGAGAGAAATGGTGCCGGTTGGCGCAATTGAGCTGTGGTGCGTAAAGCGCACACCTTTGGTAGCAATTTGGTTACGCAAGCCCTCGGGGAACTGCTGCATATAGCGGCTGTATTTACCAAGCAACACTTTACCTGCGATTTTTTGGCCTACTTTAATGCCATCTGCCGCCATTTCTGGGCGTTTTGCCAGCATGTCTGCGGTGATTTCAAATTTTTCTTCCATAATCGGTGCGGGGCCTTTTTCTTCAGCCAATTGCACGCCAACGTTCCAGCCTTCTTCAGCCATTACGCGGGTCACTTCTTCAGTGAATTTAATGGAATCTTCTTCACCGTATTTCATTTTCATCATCGTGAGCGCAGAACCAAGCCCTAAATAGCCCATGCCGTGACGGCGCTTACGCATGATTTCATCGCGTTGCTGTTGGAGTGGCAAGCCGTTGATTTCAACCACGTTATCGAGCATACGAGTGAAAATACCCACCACTTCACGATATTCTTTCCAGTCAAAATAGGCTTCGTCAGTGAACGGTTTTTTCACGAACATGGTGAGGTTGACCGAGCCTAACAAACAAGCGCCATAAGGCGGCAACGG
>JAKPIR010000045.1 GCA_029549705.1 Pseudomonadota bacterium
CGCAGGATTTGCGGCGATTCATCAGCGCGGCAGTGTGCATTCTGATGAAATGACGCCGGACGGATTTGTAACCAACCACGCGGGTGGTATTTTGGGCGGCATTTCTACGGGGCAGGAAATTCGTGTGAATGTGGCCTTAAAACCTACTTCAAGCATTCCGCAAGAGCGCCGCTCAATCGATAAAAGTGGCCACGCTGTGACCATGCAAACCACTGGTAGACATGACCCGTGCGTAGGCGTGCGCGCAACGCCGATAGCTGAGGCCATGCTCACGTTGGTGCTGATGGATCATGCGCTCCGCCACCGTGCACAAAATGCGGATGTTGTCAGCACAACACCTGTAATTAAGTAATGTAATCGTGCTTGATGTACATCATAGCAAAGCTTATATTGTTGACGGACAATGAACTCAGGCCTTGTGCAACACGCGCGAGGTAAGTTGATTTGTCAATAAGGAGATGTTATGAGTATTGAGCACCACGATTTAGTCCACGAATTACCAGAGCACCGTGAAAAAATTCACAATATGAAAATGAGCAATGCACACTTTGCAAAGTTATTTGATGAGTACCATGTGGTCACCAAAGAGGTGGAGCAAATTGAAAAATCAGGCGTGCCAGTGTCTGATGTGGATTTTGAAAATCAGAAGAAGAAGCGCGCACAGTTAAAAGATCAGTTATATTCTATGCTGGTTTCATAACGTAGCACTTTTGGATTTAAGCTTGAATAAAAAAGTCGGCCTCGGCCGACTTTTTTGTTGCGGTAAGCCTTTGATTGAAGCTATATTGGCGCGTAGGTTTTATACTGTACCGTATGTGAAAAAAGTTATTTTGTTATTGGATAGAAGACTAAATTTTGAGCCACGCGCTTCATTTCAACCTTTCTCGTTTTTACTTTATTTACTACTTCTTTGTGGGTGCGTTTGTGCCGTATTGGGGGTTGTATTTAGAGGCTGAAAAATTTTCACCGGCCGATATTGGCATTTTGATGTCGTTATTTCAAATCAGCCGTATTTTTGCGCCCAATTTTTGGGGTTGGTTGGCTGATCACACCGCCAAACGTGTGGTGTGGATTAAACTCACGGCAGTGCTTGGTTTGCTCGGATTTGTTGCGGTATTTTGGGCGCATGGGTTTTGGGCAATCTTTTTGGTGATGGCGGCCTTGAGTTTGTTTACTAGCTCCACCTTGCCGCTTTCAGAATCACTCACACTGGCGCACTTGGCCACCACCAACGGCCATTACAGCCGCATTCGCATGTGGGGTTCGCTGGGGTTTATTGTTGCCTCGGTGGTGTTGGGGTATGTCACAGAAGCTTACGGTATTCACAGTTTGTTATGGTTTCTGTTGGCGGTGCAGATTGTTTTATTTGCACTCACGTTCAAGTTGCCTGAAGCTAAAATTGCCCCGCATGCCCATGATGAATTTTCTATCTGGCAGGTGGTGAAGCAGCCCAACGTCATTGCGCTATTGCTGGGATGCGCGCTTATGGTGACCGCACACGGTGTGCTGTATAACTTCTATTCAATTTATTTGGGGCAGCATGGCTATAGCAAAAGCACCATCGGCCTGTTGTGGTCAGTTGGTGTCATCTGTGAAATTGGTATTTTTATGCTGATGCCAAAAATCATGGCGCGCTTTAGCCTAAAAAAGATATTGCTCACAAGTCTTGCCTTGGCGGTCATCCGATTTAGCCTGATTGGCGTTGCAATTGATAGCATTTTCATGATTGTACTGGCGCAAACCTTGCACGCAGCGACGTTTGGCAGCTTTCATGCAGCCTCGGTTGAAGTGGTGACGCAGTTTTTTAATGGCCGCCACCAAGCCAAAGGTCAAGCCATTTACAACAGCGTAGCGTATGGCGTGGGTGGTACAGTAGGTGGCGTGGCAGGCGGTTTTGGTTTGCAATACCTCGGGCCATTGGCTGATTATTTCGGCTGGCCCTATTCAAGCGGGCAAATCACATTTATGCTGGCAGCGATTTTTCCGCTAATCGGCTTTTTGGTGATAGGATTAGGCCTAAAACTAACACCACATAATCAAACACAGGGGATGTTTAGATGAAGATTATGATTCAATACGGCGTTTGGCTCACGTTGCTGTTTGCCAGTTTAGCGCAGGCTACAACGCAAGTGAATGTTGTCGGTTTGTTCAGCAATAAGGCCGTTGTGATTATCAATGGCGGAAAACCCAAAATGCTGAGTGTTGGCCAAACCAGCGATGGTGTGAAATTGCTCGCGGCTGACAGCAAAACAGCCACTTTGCAAATTGAAGGCAAAACACAACAGCTCGGCATGGGCCAGGCCGCCTCGGTGGGCGGCAGCAATGCAAATGCAGGGGTGGCGAGTGTCACGCTTTACGCCAATACCGAAGGCCATTTTATTTCAGAATGTTATGTGAACGGCGCACCACTGAAGTTTTTACTCGATACGGGTGCTACAACCGTAGCGCTCAACAGCGGCGATGCAAAATTTGCCAAAATTGATTATAAGCGCGGCGAACCCATTCAGGTGAGTACCGCCAATGGCATTGCTACGGCCTACCGCGTGACTATTGCCACATTAAAAATAGGCGCGGTGACATTAAACCAAGTAGAAGCCAGCGTAATAGAAGGCGGCTCGCCATCTGTGGTGTTGCTTGGCATGAGCGCGCTCAATCGGCTGGATATGAAACGGCAGGATATTGCGCTAAC
>JAKPIR010000220.1 GCA_029549705.1 Pseudomonadota bacterium
GAATTTCGGCAAGCACTTCATCCATGCGATCCAGCGCACCTTGCTCTTTTAATTGGTTGGATAAATTTGAAATCATGCCACCTGGTACTTGATTCACCAGTACGCGGGTGTCAACACCTGTAAAATCACTCTCAAATTGCCAATATTTTTTGCGCACTTCACGGAAATAAGCCGTGATTTCTTGCAGTGCCTGTAGGTTAATGCCCGTATCGTATTCGGTACCTTGCAGGGCAGCTACAATACTTTCAGTAGACGAATGACTGGCACCTTCGCCAAAAGACGAATTACTGGTGTCCACAATCGTGGCGCCAGCTTCAATGCCTTTCAAGAAACACATGGCTGACAAGCCTGAGGTGGCATGGCTATGCAAATGGATGGGAAGGCTCACAGCCGCACGCAATGCCTTAACGAGTTCGGATGTGCTTTGGGGTGTAAGCAAACCCGCCATATCTTTTATGGCAATGGTGTCGCAGCCCATGCCTTCAAGTTCTTTTGCTAAGCCAACAAAGTGCGCAACATCGTGCACAGGGCTGGTCGTATAACTAATGGCACCTTCAGCAATTTTGCCGACTTTCTTAACGGCTTCCACTGAAGTTCTTAAGTTGCGCATATCGTTCATGGCATCAAAAATACGGAACACATCCACGCCGTTATCTGCTGACTTTTTAACAAAAGCCTGTACAACATCGTCTGAATAATGGCGGTAGCCAAGCAGATTTTGGCCACGCAGCAACATTTGAATGCGGCTGTTAGGCAGTGCCTTACGTAATTTAGCCAAGCGTGTCCAAGGGTCTTCTTTTAAAAAGCGCACACAGGCATCAAACGTTGCACCGCCCCATGCTTCAAGCGACCAAAATCCAATGGCATCTAATTTAGCGCAAATGGGTAACATATCCTCAGTACGCATCCGTGTGGCAATGAGCGATTGATGACCATCGCGCAATACCAATTCGGTAATGTGTACTTTGGAAGATTTTGACGCTTGAATGTTTGTCATAGCTTAACTCTTTACTTTAAATAATATATTTAATTATATGTTTTTATTATATTTAATCTAAACACCTTCGTGCGCAGCAATGGCGGCGGAAATGGCGGCGGCGATTACTTCAGGTGCAATTTCATTGGCATAATTGGTGAGTTCTGGATGCTTTTCAACAAAACTCGTATTAAATTCTGCATTTCTAAAATCAGGGTGCTTCAGAATTTGCTGATAATAAGGAATGGTCGTTTTCACGCCATAAATTAACATGTCATCTAATGCCCGACGACCACGCTCAATCACGCTTTCCCAATCAAGTGCCCACACGGTGAGCTTTGCACACATGGAGTCATAGTAAGGCGGGATGACATAACCCGTATAAATGGCCGCATCCATACGCACCCCTGGCCCACCTGGGGAGTAATAGCGGGTAATTTTGCCAAAACTTGGTAAGAAATCGTTTTTGGGGTCTTCCGCATTAATGCGGAATTCCATGGCATAACCCCTGAATTGCACCTCTTTTTGCACATATTGCAACGGCAAGCCGAAGGCAACGCGTATTTGCTCTTGCACAATATCAATACCGGTGATGGTTTCGGTCACGGTATGCTCTACTTGCAGGCGCGTGTTCATTTCCATGAAATAGAACGTATTGTCTGAATCCAGCAAAAACTCTACCGTACCCGCATTTTCATAGCCAACAGCTTTGGCCGCTTTTACAGCTAAACCGCCAATATATTCACGTTGCGCCTGCGTGAGCTGCGGGGAAGGGGCAATTTCAATCAATTTTTGGTTACGGCGCTGAATCGAGCAGTCGCGCTCAAAAAGATGAATCACATTACCTTGCGAGTCAGCCAGCACCTGTACTTCAATGTGGCGTGGCGAAACGACGCATTTTTCTAAAAACACTTCAGGTTTACCAAAGGCCTTGCTGGCCTCACTAATCACGCGGTCGTAATTACTTAATAATTCTTTTTCGCTATCGCAACGGCGTATACCACGACCGCCGCCGCCATTCGTGGCTTTCAGCATAACCGGGTAACCAATTTTTTTAGCTAAAGCCACGGCTTCATCCAAATTTTCCAAGTTACCATCACTCCCGGGGGTACAGGGAATGCCGGCAGTCGTCATCGCATTTCTGGCTTGAATTTTATCGCCCATTTGGCGAATCACCGAGGCGTTTGGCCCGATAAATTTAATGCCACGGCGCGCGCAAATTTCAGCCAACTCCGGATTTTCAGACAAAAAGCCATAGCCAGGATGCAGGGCATCACAGCCAGAAGCGACTGCTAAATTCACAATATTGTGTGCGTTTAAATAGCCTGCTACTGGGTCAGCGCCGATGTTATACGCTTCATCTGCTTTTTTTACATGCAAGGCCTGGCGATCTGCATCAGCATAAATTGCAACAGATTTAATGCCCATTTCAGAGCAAGCGCGTACAATGCGCACTGCGATCTCACCACGGTTAGCCACTAGAATTTTTTTAAACACAGACGCGCCTTAAAGTTATTACTCAAACTTGGCAATTGTAACATGCACGAGCCGCTAGCTAAATACTTAACTCGGGCTTCACGTGTTAAATTTACGCATAATTTTTTAAGATGAAACCACCTGATGATGCGTTAGGAATAATATGAACCAACACTTAGTGATTGATAATTTAGCCTTTTCAAAAAAGAGTGAGGCCCTTAGCGGCATTCTGCTATTGGCAGACTGCCCAAGACTACAAGAGTTGTTGCATCAGCCATCATTAAAAGCAGAGTCTAAGGCACAGGAAATAGCATTCAATTTAACAGGCACGACCAATTCACTCAATCAACATTTTTTAAGCCTTAGCATCACTGCCAATCTAAGCGCAAATTGCCAGCGTTGCCTAAGCGCAATGCCGCTAATATTAAAACTGCATTTTAACTACCTGATTAGTGATGTCGAGGATGCCGACCTAGAAGCACTAGCGCTTGATAACGTGGATGATTACGATCTACTCCAATCCAATGCCAATATGGACCTGGCAGCCTTGATTGAAGATGAGTTGATTATGGCGCTGCCTATTGCGCCCACCCATGAAAACAACTGTGTTGAATTGATTACCCAAAGTGGCGAAAAACCTAATCCGTTTGCAGCGTTACAAGGGCTGATTAAGCCGCAAAAAAGTGAATGATGGAACAGGGGAGTTTCGCCTAATTCATGGTACTTTAATCATGCTTATTACGCGCATTGAAAAATTTAAAATTTTGCTCTAAATCTGCGTTTTAATGTCACAACCTTTTTCGATGCGCTGCAACCCTTGTAAATAAAGGCTTGCAGAGGAGGAAATTTTTCTCGACGAATTCACTGCGTTTTTTCACAATTTAAAAATAGGCACTTTCGAAGGGAATCTTTGCGTTATTTCATAAGACTTGGCCATACGCTAAAAAGTAAAATTGATCCAATTTAAACCACAATTTACACTAAGGACCGCAATATATTGATATCGCGCATATTTTTTAGTGGATAAAATGTGATTTTGGCTGACAAAAGTTAGCTTTTATATTATAGTGCCGGGTTAGCAGTTTAACGTAGTCTTTAATTCGCGGTGCTTAAGTTACTCAAGCACCAGTTAGCATGTAATTAAGATGATGTTTATAATCATTTTATTGGAGTTTATTATGGCAGTTCAGCAAAACAAAAAAACACCGTCAAAACGCGGTATGCATCGTTCACATGACTTTTTAGTCAATCCGGCATTGGCCGTTGAGCCAACAACAGGCGAGGCACATTTGCGTCATCACATCAGCCCAAACGGTTATTACCGTGGCCGTAAAGTGATTGCAACTAAAGGCGAATAATTTCAATTTGTTTGTACTAATGCTAATATTAGCCAACGCTAATATTGGGTTAAATATACAAGTTGCGACTTTCTGCGCTTGAACCAATTTTAACGCCGCACCAATTTTGGCGCGGCGTTAGTGTATCTAGCGTTTGCTATGTTTTATTTCATGGTGTGATTTTCAAATAGGCTGAATAAACCAATGGATATTACCCTTTCGGTTGATGCAATGGGCGGTGATCACGGCCCACATGTGACGATTCCCGCAGTATTGAAGGCGCTGGACGAAGATTCGCAGCTCAATGTAGTGCTGGTGGGTTTGAGTGATGCGATAGAAGCCGAACTCAAAGCCCGCAAGGCGAGTACTGGTCCACGATTACGCATTCATCATGCCACTGAAGTGGTGACCATGGATGAAGCGCCGCAAAGTGCGCTCAAAAACAAAAAAGACTCATCCATGCGCGTGGCGATTAACTTAGTCAAAAGTGGTGAGGCCAACGCCTGTATAAGCGCAGGCAATACTGGCGCATTAATGGCAACCGCACGCTTCGTACTCAAAACTTTGCCGGGCATAGATCGCCCTGCAATTGCAGGCGTGTTCCCTAGCCAAAAAGGTAAAACTTACATTCTGGATTTAGGTGCTAATGCGGATAGTACACCCGAACAATTACTACAGTTTGCAGTCATGGGTAGCATGCTGGTGTCCTCCGTTGCAAATAAAGCAAAGCCTACGGTTGGCTTGCTCAATATTGGCTCTGAAGATATTAAAGGCAACGAAGTGGTGAAGCAGGCCGGCGAATTGCTACGTGCGAGCCATTTAAATTTTTATGGCAACGTTGAGGGCAATGACATTTTTAAAGGCACCACTGATTTAGTGGTCTGTGATGGCTTTGTCGGCAACGTGACATTAAAAGCCTCAGAGGGCGTTGCACAAATGATGGGGCGCTTTTTGTCAGAAGAATTCAAACGTAACTGGCTGACCAAATTGATGGGGCTTGTTGCCATGCCTGTGTTAAAGTCATTTAAAAAGCGCCTTGACCCACGTTTATATAATGGCGCAAGCTTTTTAGGCTTACGCGGCATTGTGGTGAAAAGCCATGGTGGTGCGGATATTGTAGGCTTTAAAAACGCCATCCACATTGCGGTGGAAGAAGCCCGCAGTGGTGTGTTGCGCCGCATTACTGAACAGTTGGAGATTGAACATATACAATCGCAAAACCAATCAAACGGTGACACCGCGTTTGGCGGTGAAGCAAACCACTTGGAAAACGCATGACAAATTCAAGCAACATTTATTCACGTATTGCGGGCACGGGCAGCTACTTGCCCGAAAAACTACTGACCAATGCCGATTTAGAGCATATGGTTGATACCACTGACGAGTGGATCTTTACGCGTACTGGCATACGCGAGCGCCATTTAATTGCTGACGACCAAGTGACGAGTGACTTAGCGTTGCATGCAGCGCGAAATGCTATTGAATCGGCAAACGTCGCATTAACTGACATTGATTTAATTATTGTCGCGACCACCACGCCTGACAAAATTTTTCCAAGTACCGCAGTAATACTGCAAAATAAACTAGGTATCTCTGGCTGTCCAGCCTTTGATATTCAGGCCGTGTGCAGCGGTTTTGTTTATGCACTGGCCACTGCAGATAATTTTATCAAGTCTGGCGCTGCCAAGTGTGCGCTGGTGATTGGGGCTGAGGCTTTTTCACGCATTGTAGATTGGACTGATCGCGGTAACTGCATTTTATGGGGCGATGGCGCTGGTGCTGTCATACTACAAGCAAGCCAAGAACAAGGGGTCATTTCTACACATCTGCATGCCGATGGCAATTATGAAAAAATGTTGCATGTGCCGCGAAAAACAACGGGGCAGGACACCGTGGTGATGGAAGGTAATGCCGTATTCAAAATCGCCGTGAACACGCTGGATGCAATCGTGGATGAAACACTGACTGCCAATGGCCTACAAAAATCCGACATTGACTGGCTAGTGCCACACCAAGCCAATATTCGTATACTACAAGCTACAGCCAAAAAGCTGGATATGAATATGGATCATGTCGTAGTGACCGTGGATAAGCATGGAAATACCTCAGCTGCGTCAATTCCCTTAGCGCTTGATGTGGCAGTCCGTGATGGCCGCATTCAACGTGGCGATATGATTTTAATGGAAGCGTTTGGTGGTGGGTTTACATGGGGTTCTGCTTTAATTAAGTATTAAAAAGCATGATTAAAAAAGTGTAAAACAAAGTAAAATACGCTATAAAATCTTTGCAGTTGCGTGGCATTTAGCACGTTCAAATTTAACACTTATAAAACGAATATAAACGATGAAAAAATTTGCATTTTTCTTTCCGGGTCAAGGTTCACAGTCAGTGGGCATGAAAAAAGACTTTGGTGATATGTCGATCATTCATGACACGTTTGCCGAAGGCTCTGACATCTTGGGCGTCGACTTCTGGCGCATGGTGACTGAGCATAATGAAGACTTGCACTTAACCACTAATACTCAACCACTCATGCTGATTGCTGGGTTTGCGGCCTGGCGTGCCTGGCACGAAACAGGCGGCAAAAATCCAGACGTGATGGCAGGCCACAGTTTGGGTGAATACACGGCCTTAGTGGCCTCTGGTGTTGTGACGTTTAAAGATGCATTACCGCTTGTGCGTTATCGCGCAGAAGTGATGCAAAGTGCCGTGCCTGAAGGCGAGGGCGCGATGGCTGCCATTTTGGGTTTAGACGATGACGCAGTGCGAAACGCCTGCGCAGAAGCTGCGCAAAACCAAGTGGTAGAAGCTGTGAACCTGAATTCACCTGGGCAAGTAGTGGTTGCCGGTCATAAAGCAGCAGTGGAGCGCGCCTTGGTAATTGCTAAAGCTAATGGTGCAAGACATGCGGTGCATCTGCCGGTGAGCGTACCGTCACACTGTTCTTTAATGAAGCCAGCAGCTGAAAAACTGCGTGCATATTTGCAAAACGTCACCTTCCATTCAGGCAGTATTCCTGTCATACAAAATGCTGACGTGGTTGCGTATCATGATGTCGACAAAATTAAAGATGCACTTGTGCGCCAGCTATATAGCCCCGTACGCTGGGCCGACACGGTGCGCGCCATGCATGCCCAAGGCATCACCGCAAGTGCAGAATGCGGCCCTGGCCGCGTATTTGCGGGAGTCACTAAACGAATCGTCGCTGAACTGCCCTGTGTTGCACTCACAAGCCCTGCTGCGCTTGAAGAGGCCCGTCAGCTCTTTGCCCAATAGTTAATCAAGTAGGTAACCTTATGTCACAAAATCAATTGTTACAAAATCAAATTGCTTTGGTCACTGGTGCTAGCCGCGGGATAGGCGCTGCGATTGCACAAGAGCTCGGCAAACAAGGTGCAACCGTAATAGGTACTGCCACCAGTGCCAGCGGTGCAGATAATATCAATGCCAGCCTGAAAGCGGCTGGAATCAACGGCATGGGATTGGCGCTGGACGTGAACGATGCAGGCCAGATCGATGCAGTTTTAAAGCAAATCGCCACTACTTATGGCGATGTGTCAATTTTAGTCAATAATGCAGGCATTACAAAAGACACGCTTTTGATGCGCATGAGTGACGATGAATGGAATGCTGTCATTAACACTAATTTGACTTCAGTTTTCAGAATGAGCCAAGCCGTACTTCGCCCAATGATGAAAGCCAGAACTGGTCGTATTATTAGCATTTCAAGCGTAGTGGGGCACATGGGCAATGCAGGGCAAACCAATTATGCTGCCGCAAAAGCGGGCATGACCGGTTTTACCAAATCTCTGGCTGCCGAGGTGGGTAGCCGTAACGTCACGGTAAATTGCGTGGCGCCCGGCTTCATTGAAACAGATATGACAGCAGAACTGCCTGAGGCCATTAAAACCAAAATGCTGGAGCGCGTACCGTTAGGCCGCTTGGGCAATGTCAATGAAATTGCAGCCACCGTAGCATTTTTAGCTTCGCCAAGTGCGGCCTACATTACGGGTGAAACCATTCATGTCAACGGTGGCATGCTGATGGTGTAGTGAAAAATTACGCGCAATCCGGGCGAAATGTTCAAGTTTTTTTGTATTCTTGGCTAAATTTGATAGAATACGCATTGGCTGTAAGGTCATTTTTCTTTATGAAGGGGTAATTAGATGTCTGACATCGAACAACGTGTTAAAAAAATTGTTGCTGAACAACTAGGTGCAAATGAGGCTGACGTAAAAAACGCTTCATCATTTGTAGATGATTTGGGTGCTGATTCGCTCGACACAGTAGAGTTAGTCATGGCGTTAGAAGAAGAATTTGATTGCGAAATTCCAGACGAAGAAGCTGAAAAAATCACTACCGTTCAATTGGCGATTGATTACATCAATACCAACCTTAAGTAATATGGTTTCATTTGGGCAATAAACTCCAGACGGGGTTTATTGCCTTTTTATTTGTATCAACACATATCTTCAACATTCGAGGTTTCTCATGTCTAAACGCAGAGTAGTGGTTACAGGGCTTGGTGTTATTTCCCCGGTGGGCAATGGTGTCCAGACCGCGTGGAATAACTTGATTGCTGGCAAATCTGGAATAACTAACATCACCAAATTTGATACGAGCGCTTTTGCATCGACTATCGCGGGCGAGGTCAAAGACTTTAATGTTGAAGATTATTTAAGTGCCAAAGATGCCAGACGCATGGATACGTTTATCCAGTATGGGCTGGCTGCGGGAATTGAGGCGTTTAAAGACTCTGGCATTGAAGTCACCGAAGAAAATGCTGAACGCATTGGTGTATCCATTGGTTCTGGCATTGGTGGCATGCAGTTTATTGAAGATACTGATGTGCTTTATCATGAATCCGGCCCGCGTAAAATTTCGCCATTTTTTATTCCTGGCACGATTATCAACATGATTTCAGGCAATTTAAGCATCATGTTTGGTTTAAAAGGCCCTAATGTGGCGATTGTAACGGCTTGCACCACAGGCACGCACTCGATTGGCGATGCTTCACGCATGATTGAGTATGGCGATGCGGATGTGATGATTGCAGGCGGCGCCGAGGCTGCCATTACGCAATTGAGCGTGGGTGGCTTTGCCGCAGCACGAGCATTATCAACACGCAATGATGACCCGGCAACGGCCAGCCGTCCTTGGGATAAAGACCGTGATGGTTTTGTGATTGGTGAAGGCGCAGGCGTAATGGTGCTCGAGGAATACGAGCATGCAAAAAAACGCGGCGCCAAAATTTATGCCGAACTATCAGGCTACGGCATGAGCGCCGATGCCTAC
Source organism: Pseudomonadota bacterium (assembly GCA_029549705.1). Lineage (GTDB taxonomy): Bacteria > Pseudomonadota > Gammaproteobacteria > Burkholderiales > Methylophilaceae > Methylotenera. The sequence goes on from JAKPIR010000220.1 coordinate 9,085, forward strand.
CACATGACTGCACCCAATATGGATGGCCCACGCAGATCTATGCGTAACGCCTTGCAAAATGCCGCAATCAACCCTGATGCCGTACAATTCATCAACGCGCACGGCACCTCAACGCCACTGGGGGATGCCAACGAAACCAATGCGATTAAAGCTGCGTTTGGTGAACACGCTTACCAATTAGTCGTGAACTCAACCAAATCGATGACTGGCCACTTATTAGGCGGCGCGGGTGGGTTGGAATCGGTCTTTACCGTACTATCAATTCACCATCAAATTTCACCGCCAACCATCAATATTTTCAATCAAGACCCAGAATGTGATTTAGATTTTTGCGCGAACACCGCACGTGATTTAAAAATTGAATACGCACTAAAAAACAACTTTGGTTTTGGTGGCACAAACGGCAGTTTGGTCTTTAAAAAGGTGTAAGTTTTCTTGCTGTTAATTGTGCTGAAAACATCTTTTTTTAGTGCATTTTAGCCTGCAACCTTTTTTGATGCCCTGGAAGCCTT
>JAKPIR010000050.1 GCA_029549705.1 Pseudomonadota bacterium
GGTGGACATTTAATCTTCCTTTAAAATTTATTGCATCCGATAGGTTTTATCGCCAATTTTCAAATCTTGCCAAGCGGAGGCTACGGCTTTCGCACCACCTGCTTCTAGTGCGCTTTGCATGTTTTCTGGTGTTTCCCCTGCATTACAGCATTCAAAACGTAGCGCGCCCACTTTACGCCAGCCCGTGGCATCTTTGCTATAAACAAAGCCATCGTGCTGATTAAAAACAACTATTTCAGCCTGCTTATCTTGATTGAGGTCTATTGACAGCATATGGCAGTTTTGTTTCGGCTTGGATTGTGCAGCAGCCTCTACGGCAATATCGCTGTCATTATGCAAACAATACAAATATACTTGATCCGTTTGATGTTCTAAAAGCAAAGCCTCAAAAAACGCTTTATCTATTTCCGCGCCTTTGGGGTAAACACTGAAACGCGCTTGCAAAGTTTTTGGCGTTGCAATGGTATTGGCGGCAGGTTGTTGCGGCCTGTAGCTTCGATATTGGGCTTTCAACGCCGAAACGACCAATGGTTTAATGGCTGCCGCTTGTGGATTTGCGGTGTCTGCCAAAAGCTTGCGCAAAGCTGCATCGCCATACTTACCACCGCTAAAACGCAAATATTCATAATCAAACACACTCGCTGGCACGGCGCCATTATCTAAGCGAGCCATTTGGCTTTGCACGCCAATACGCATGGGACTTAAGATGGGCGAATATAACAAGCCCGCCAGCACGAGCAAACTCACTGCGGTCAAGACGTTGACAGGCTTGATGGCTTGCATCCAGTCTGCATTCGCTTTGAATGACTTGAAAGCCGCAAAGGCATAGCCAAAGCTGTAAAGTGCGGCGATAAAAGTAATGCTTGCTGCCCACACGCGGTCGTCTGTCCAGCCGTATTGTGCCACACGCAAATAGAGGGCATAAACACACAATATGGCGTAAATTGGCATGGTCAGCACGCCAAAACTAGTGAGTTTTAGAAGCCATGATGGATATTGAATCTGCTTGCCATCTTGAAAAGCGGTGTTGAGCAAAAACACCTTGAGGGCGAGCAAACCCAACATTAAGCTGGTCGCATACCCTGTTGCCCACAGTGCGCTTAAGCCTTTGAATGGCAAGGTGAAGATAAAACCAATTAAAATCAAGCTCACCAACGGCAACAGCCAGCCCAACACCTGCAAAATGGCGCGTTTGAATTCTGACAACGCCTCTTGCTTGGCGTTATAAAGCGAAATGCCTAAGCCAAATGCCACCGTCGTGGCGGGGTAAATAAAGTAAACGTCTTCAATCAGCTCTTTAAAAAGAGTGATGCCCAATACCTTGAACAAACTGGCTAATAACAATAACGCCGCCCAAAATAGCCCCGTAAAAATTCCTGCGGTGATAAGTTTTACCGCATTACGCCATGAAAAATCATACAAAGAATCATAGCGATTAAACCAGTGCTGATATTGGCAATAATGCTCAATAAACGTGAGCGCAATAAACCACGTCACCACCATGCACAAACCAAATTGAAAAATCAAACCCTCACTACCGTAGCGTGGCAAGCTTTGCACATAACTGACATCTCCGAAATACATGGCACAAAAGGCCGCTATCAGGCTAAATGCGCCCGCGAGGTTAAAAGCCAGCTTGCGTGGCTGACGCGCAAGTAACATCATGCTCAGTGGAAAACTTATTGCCAACACATATAAAGGCAAAATTACATCAAAATACTGCCACGCATTAGCTAATTTATCTACCCAAAGCCATATCAACAATAACGCAACGCCTTGAAATAAAGCCATGCCCAAGATAAACCATTTTTCATTTTGCGAATTATTTTGTGCGCTTAAGTCAGTCATTGCATTCCTCTTTTATGTTTCAAAACGACCATGTGCGCATCATAAGGCGCTTGTATGAAGTGAGTATGAAGTTTTACTTCATTGAAATAAACTAAAATTAAAACATCACGCTGCGTTTCAAGTCGTATTATCTATCTGCATTTACCATCTGCACTTGGGTGACATAAAGCTTTATAATGTCGGATTACTTAACCACTTCAAAAGCTTATATTTTCAACATGCAAAGAACCATGCTTAAATCAAAGTTGCATCGCGTGCATGTCACGCACAGCGAACTTCATTATGAAGGCAGCTGCGCAATAGACGAAATCTTACTTGAAACCGCCAATATCCGCGAATACGAACAAATTCATATTTATAACGTCACCAATGGTGAGCGTTTTAGCACTTACGCAATACGTGGTGAGCGCAATTCTGGCATGATTTCTGTTAACGGTGCAGCCGCGCACAAAGCGAACCCTGGCGATATTTTAATTATTGCCAGTTATGCCGATTACCATGAATTAGAACTTGAAAAATTTAAACCCCAACTCGTGTATGTGGATGAACAAAATCGCATACAAACACAACGTAACGCAATTCCAGCACAGGCCGCATAAATGACAACCCAGAATAGCACCACATCTCCCGCCCCTTTTGATCTTGAAGCCATGAAAACCGCTGTTGTTGACGCAATTGAAGACATCAAAGGGTTTGATATCAGCGTCATGGACGTGCGCAAACTCACCAGCATGACCAACTACATGATTGTGGCCTCTGCCAACTCTACCCGCCAATGCAAAGCGATTGCCGATAACGTGCGCGAAAAACTCAAAGAAAAAGGCTTTCATATTCGCGGTACAGAAGGCGAAAAAGAAGGTGAATGGGTGCTGGTGGATTTAGACGATATTGTTGTGCATTTGATGATTCCCACCACGCGCGCATATTACAACCTTGAGCAATTGTGGACTGAAGGCGAAGCGCGTCGCGGGCATATCAAGGCCAGTTAATCGAATTGATTGACCTGACGTCTGGCGAATGAAACTTCGCATCATCTCCGTTGGCCACAAAATGCCCAGTTGGGTGGAAACGGCTTGCGCAGAATATACCAAGCGCATGCCGCGGGAATTATCCGTTGAAATCATTGAAATCAAACCCGATAAACGTGCCGATGGTAAAAACAGCGCCGTGGTGCAAGAGGCTGAAGCCAAGCGCATCATGGAGGCCGCAGGCAAAGATTTTTTAATTGCCTGCGACGAGCGCGGGCAAGAAGTCACTACCTTAGTTTTGGCCGAAAAACTGCAATTCTGGCAAGGCTTAGGGCGAGATGTCAGTATCGTGGTAGGCGGCGCTGATGGCCTGCACCCAAGCCTGAAACAGCAGGCAGACTGGCTTTGGGGCTTATCTAAACTCACCTTGCCGCATGCCTTTGTGCGCGTGTTGTTATGCGAGCAACTTTATCGCGCGCATTCGGTCAATCAGGGCCATCCATATCACCGCGAGTAATATGCATTACAAAAAATCTCTCGTTTGGTTTCGCCGTGACTTACGCGATTTTGACCATGCCGCGCTGTATCATGCCCTGAAAAATTCCAGTCAGGTCTATTGCGTTTTTGTGTTTGATACCGAAATTCTCAATGCGCTCAAAGACAAAGCCGACCGCCGCGTAGAGTTTATCTGGGAAAGCGTCAAAGAACTCAAAACCGCACTACAAAACTGGGGAGGTGATTTGAAGGTATTGCACGGCAATGCTCGTGAAGAAATTCCAGCACTGGCCCTACACCTTGGCGTGCAGGCCGTTTTCACCAATCGCGATTATGAACCAACGGCTATCACGCGTGATGCCCATGTTGCCAAACTTCTTCAATCGCATCAAATTGCCTTTCACCATTTCAAAGACCAAGTCATTTTTGAGCAGGATGAAGTGCTGAGCCAAGTGGGTAAACCCTACAGCGTATTCACACCCTACAAAAACGCCTGGCTAAAAAAGGTAAATGACTTTTACCTGAAACCATACCCGGTGGATGCTTACATGCAGCACCTGGCACAGGTCGAGCCAACAGCGCTTTTGTCCTTAGAAAGCTTAGGCTTTGAGCGCACCAATTTAAGCACCATGCACCTACCCACTGGCATGCACGGCGGCGCGCAATTATTTAGCGATTTCACTGAGCGTATTCAACGCTACAAAGAAGCGCGTGATTTTCCTGCGGTGAAAGGCGTTTCGTATTTATCGGTACATTTGCGCTTTGGCACCGTGTCCATTCGCCATTTGGCGCGCGAGGCTTGGCAGCGCGGCGGTGCGGGCGCTGAAACATGGCTGAATGAACTGATTTGGCGCGATTTTTATTTTCAAATTCTGCACCATCACCCACAAGTAGCGAATGGACGAGCGTTTAAAGCAGAGTTTGAAAGCCTGTCATTTCCCAACCGCGCTGACCATTTTCACGCGTGGTGCGAAGGCAATACAGGCTACCCGCTGGTAGATGCCGCGATGCGCCAGCTGAACCAAACGGGCTTTATGCATAACCGCTTACGCATGGTGACAGCCAGTTTTTTAGTAAAAGACTTACTGATTGACTGGCGCTGGGGCGAGCAATATTTTGCCGAAAAGCTGATTGACTTTGATTTATCTGCCAACAACGGCGGCTGGCAATGGGCGGCCAGTACAGGCTGCGATGCACAACCTTGGTTTCGTATTTTTAACCCGATTACCCAAAGTGAACGCTTTGACCCACAAGGCAAGTTTATTCGAAAATATGTGCCCGAGTTAAGTGCCTGTGATGATCAAGAAATCCACGCGCCATGGCTGATGCCGCCAATGCGTCAACTGTCGCTTCAACTGAGTATTGGCAAAGATTATCCGAACCCGGTTGTTGACCATGCCAGCCAGCGTCAAGAAGCTCTGGCGTTGTATAAAAACGCGCCATCAAAATAAGTCAAAAATCACCACTTTTACCCTGCAACCTTTTTGACTGCCCTGTAAGCCTTGTAAATAAAGGCTCACAGGGCATAAAATTTTTCTCGAGGAAAATTCAGCATACTTTTGCTGATACTCAGGCGCATTGAAATAGCACTATAATGACGCATATTGCACAACAACATAACAGCTAAACCGCCATGCAGACTTCCAAAAAAAATGCCCCTAAAAATCTTGTTCCAAGAAGCAAACCGGTTATGACGAGTTATCTCATTATGTTTGTATTGGCACTTGTTTTTGCTGTAGGCGCGCAATTCATCATTCCATCCTTTGAAACAGTTTTTTCAAGTTTTGGCACAGATTTACCTAAGCTCACCAGCATCGTGGTCGACTATCGAAAATGGCTACTTATTATTCCAGCGTATATGAGCTTGATTGTAACTTTTTTTATCGTTCAATCCCGCGTTACTACTGAAATAAATCAAGTCTTTAAAATTGTGTTTTTTGCTGACTTGCTTACCTTCATTGGCATTGTCGCAACTGTCGTCATTGCCATGTATTTACCATTATTTAAAATAGGCGCCTTCGCATGAGGTGGGGTATTTCTATTGGACTATTCGTCGTCTTTTGCGGCATTGCATTTTGGGCGGGTGAAGCGGACGGCCAACTGCTCAGTAATTTTTTGCTGTTTAGCGTTATTCCGGCTTTGTTTTTCATGCTGTTTTTTACACCTGCGAATTGGCCGGTAAAGCTCATATTAGGCTGCGTTTTTTTATTGAGCTATGGTTACAGTGCTGCCTTAGGCACAAAATCGTATGTGCGCGCTTATAACGAATGTGTTGCAACGGGTGAGAAAATACGCGAGCAGTTGGCAACTTTTTATCATAAAAATCAACAATATCCAGAACATTTAAGTCAAATGAGCGGCTTTGATGCTTGTGAGCGTGTGATGCACCCAACGATTTTAACGTATGAAAAAACTGCATTAGGTTATGAAATTTCATTTGATGATGGGGTTGTCATGCATCAGGCAACAGCGTCTCAACCCTTTGAAGCTCATAAATAATGGTTTTTTCTGCATAAATTACTTTAAAAACCATAAATTACTTTAAAAACATGGCGTAATCGTCATTTTTTCAAGTCGATTCACGCCCAACCACTAGACAACCCAATCTCGCTAGGTTAAAGTAACAAAAGATTTTTCCGTTAAAAATTGTAAATCTACCTACAAAAAACAAAAATATCGTCAGTGAAAAATCCATTATATCGGGGTATTAAATGCGTCATCCACAAAAAAACTATATTAAAACATCACTTGCGATTGCAAGCCTGTGTACTGTCACCATGCTTTCTGGCTGTGCAACACAAGCCAATAAAGACCCGCTTGAAGGTGTGAACCGCGCGGTGTATAAATTTAACGATGTCACAGACAAAGCCGTATTTAAGCCAGTGGCCACCGCCTATAAAGCGGTCACGCCTTCGCCAATTCGCACAGGTTTTAATAACTTTTTCACCAACTTAGGCTCCATTACCACAGTTTTAAACGATTTATTACAGTTTAAATTTGCACATGCCTTTACTGATGCAGGCCGATTTGTGATTAATAGCACCTTTGGTTTGGCTGGTTTTATTGATGTGGCCGGCAAAGATAATATTGCGCTACGCAAAGAAGATTTTGGTCAAACCCTTGGTTTTTGGGGTGTGGGCAACGGGGCTTATCTGGTTTTACCATTCTTGGGCCCATCAACACTGCGCGACACCACAGGCCTGGTGGTGGATACAACAACAAGCGACCCGATTCATTACACGCATAACATTGGCGAAATTCGCCTGCACAACCAATTACGCCTAGCGCAGTTTATTGACAAGCGCACAGAGTTATTAGATGCGAGTGATTTGGTGGATGAAGCGTCATTAGACCCGTACGCCTTCATGCGTGATGCATACCTGCAAAGACGTGAAAACCAAGTGAACGATAACGTTGCAAAACGAAATTTATCGAATGATGAATTCTTTGAAGAAGATGACACGCTAAACAGTGACACTAAACCCGCAGCAGAAAGTCAACCGGCTGCTGAAACGAAATAATCTTCGCAACAATACCTATAAAAAATAAAAAAAGCCTAATCTGATGATTAGGCTTTTTTTATTGCTCTCGTCCATATGAC
>JAKPIR010000078.1 GCA_029549705.1 Pseudomonadota bacterium
GCTACAATGTAGGGCTGTGAAATGGTCTGGCCAAAGCCAATCGGCAGCGAAACATCTTCATAAGCACGAATCGATAAAGCCTCATCCACAAAAATATGGCGTGGAATTGCAGAAATCGCCGAGAGCACCACTTCATCTTTAATGCCTTGTTCACGCAGGCGCGTAAGCATGCGCTCGCGCGTGCGAAGTGAAGTCATGCCGATGCCAGTTTGTGTTGGGGGTCTTAAAGCCAATTTGGGTGTTCCACTCATTCCATTTCAATACAGTTAGCTTTTAAGCCAATCATTGATATCCGTCAGTTGTGTGTGGTTGGTTAAATCTACTTGAATAGGCGAGATGGACACTTTGTGATTAGCAACCGCATAAAAATCAGTGCCTTCGCCACCATCGTACGGCAGGCCGGCGGCACCTACCCAATACACTGTTTCATTTCTGGGCGTTTTGAGTTGCACAACAGGTTCAGCTTTGTGACGTTTTCCCAAACGGGTGACCACGGTACCTTGTAATGCATTATAGGGAATGTCAGGCACATTCACATTGAGTAAAGTGGGCGAACTAAAACCGTGTTTTTGGTAATGCTGCACAAGCTCAACCGCTACTTTTGCAGCAGTTTCAAAGTGGGTTGAATTATGTTGCGACATGGAAATAGCAATCGATGGAATGCCCAGCAAATAGCCCTCCATCGCAGCGGCGACGGTCCCCGAGTAAATCGTGTCGTCTCCCATATTAGCGCCATCGTTAATGCCGCTAATCACCATGTCGGGCATGTCTTCCATCAGCCCCGTTAAGGCAATGTGTACACAGTCAGTCGGCGTGCCATTCACGTAATAAAAACCGTTACTGGCTTTACGCACACTAAGCGGTCTATCCAGCGTGAGTGAATTGCTCGCACCGCTACGATTACGTTCAGGGGCTACCACCATCACTTCGGCCAGTTGCGCGATATGTTCTGCAAGAATATTCAGGCCAGGTGCAAAATAGCCGTCATCGTTGGAGAGGAGAATTTTCATACGAAGTTGTTGCGTACTTTTATACGTGATTTAAAAAGGTGGGCAGTCATGTGCCTGATTATAAATTATTGAACTGGCTTTCGCGTGAGTTTTGCATAAAAAATTGCACAAACAAAAAAGATAACGGAAAGCACCACCTCGAGCAGTGCTAAATTGGCTGATAAGCCAGTATCAGACCACGCACGTACTACGCCTTCAGTAAAGTAAAACAGTATAAACATGCTAGCCCATTGGTAGGTGTAACGTTTACCATGTAGCACACCAAATAAAGGCAGTAATAGCGGCACGGTTTTGAGTATGAGCATGCTGCCATTGGGCTTAAGCGGGGCTAAAAAGGCCTCCCAACTCAGGCATAATACAATGAGTGCAATTAAGCTTATTGACGCACCAAGTTTGAGTTTTTGAATCATTTCGATGCCGCTTTTGACATGGCAACCAAAGCTGCTCTGGCAGATTGCGCATCCTCGATTGGTTGGCTGAAATGAAACCGTAACACATGCGTTTTGTGCTGCGCATCGGTGGATTTTACATCAAAGCCATCGCGGTCAATGCCCAGCATTTGCACTTGCGTAGCTTCAATTTGGTGAAAATGTTTGCAGTAAGTCATTAGGCTATGCGCATGGTCAGTATTCATATGCGCGATAATTGAAGTCTCTTGTGCCGCGAGCGTGCTGCTTGCTTGCAGGAGGTCAGGTGCTAGTTCAGTGCCTTCAACCCAGCCCATGCGGCCAAACCCAGCGATATAGCGTACATGCGCAATTTCAATACGGTAAAAATTGAAATCATGCATATCAAAGTAGCTCGCGGCTTGTGGTAAATAGCGTAAATAACGCGCGCGCAAATCGGTGTCTTGTTTGTCTATCAATTTTGCTTCACCAATGAGTGTTAATCTTGCGTTGGCTTGTAGGTCATCATCACCTGCAAACACTAGTAAAGAGACTTTTGGGTTGGCAATAATATTATGCGTGTGCTCTGCAATGGTGCTGATTAAAATCACCGGTTGGCCAGAATGATCCAGCACAAAAGGCGCAACTGAACCAAAAGGATAACCCACAAATTTGGCAGAAAAAGTGGAAAGTACACCACTACGGGTGCTACGGAGAAATTGTAATGCCTCGTTTGCTAAACTCATTCGATACTCGTCTAATTTTTAGAATAATTAAAATATAACAATAAGCGTTTATGCGTTTAGTTTTAACGCAATTTCGCCCAGGCGCTTACCTAAAGCCAAACATAATTTTCGCTCTTCTGCGCTAATCGCTTTGTCGTCCATAGCCCCGCCAATATGGCTTGCACCATAAGGCGTTCCGCCAGTTTGTGTGCTTGATAACTCAGGTTCTGAATAAGGTAAACCAATCATCAACATGCCGTGGTGCAACAGCGGCAACATCATGGTCAGTAACGTGCTTTCGTTGCCGCCATGCATAGAGCCTGAACTGGTGAATACCGCTGCAGGTTTGCCAATCAGTGCGCCTTTTAACCATAAACTGGTCGTGCCATCTAAAAAATACTTCATCGGAGCTGCCATATTGCCAAAGCGGGTTGGGCTGCCAAGCGCTAATCCAATGCATTCTTCTAAATCACTTAATTCTACATAGGGGTCGCCCGATGAGGGAATATCAGCTTCAGTCGCTTCACAATTGGCAGATACTTTAGGCACCGTACGAATGCGTGCTTTGATGTTAGGAACACTTTCAACGCCGCG
>JAKPIR010000223.1 GCA_029549705.1 Pseudomonadota bacterium
CTATGAAGTGCCGCAGGGTAGTCGCATTGGCCGTGGCAAGCCGATTGTGAACTTGTTCCCGCTTGAAGAAGGCGAAAAAATTAACGCGATATTGTCAGTCAAAGAGTTTGATGAAAATCACTTTATTTTCATGGCAACTGCGCAAGGTACGGTGAAAAAAACCGCCTTAACAGAATTTGCCAACCCACGTAAATCAGGCATTATTGCCATTAACTTAGATGACGGCGACTACCTCATTGGCGCCGAAGTCACCAATGGTAAAAACGACATCGTGCTGATTTCAAATGGCGGTAAAGCCGTTTGGTTCAGTGAAGATGATGTGCGAGCAATGGGCCGTGCAACGCGTGGCGTGCGTGGGATGAAGCTTGCTGCAAAACAACAGGTGTTATCACTATTAATTGCCGACAATGATCAACAGACGGTGTTGGTAGCCACTGAAAATGGTTATGGAAAACGCACGGTATTGGCTGATTTCCGCCACTCAGGCCGTGGCACGCAAGGCGTAAAAGCCATTGCTGTCAGCGAGCGCAATGGCAACGTAGTAGCGGCTAAATTGGTGAATGAAGAAGATGAAATCATGCTCATCACCACAGGCGGCGTGTTAATTCGCACCCGCGTAAAAGAAATTCGCGATATGGGTCGCGTAGCGCAAGGCGTCACTTTAATTAACTTGGGCGAGGGTGAAAAGCTCTCAGGGCTAGAGAAAATTGTTGAGACAGACGACGAAGAGTAATTTATGACGCAGATTTACAATTTTTCCGCAGGCCCAGCGGTATTGCCAAAGCCTGTATTAGCACGTGCGCAAGCTGAAATGCTCAATTGGCATGACAGTGGCATGAGCGTCATGGAAATGTCGCATCGCGGCAAAGCGTTTTTAAGCATTTTAGAAAAAACGGAAAGCGATTTTCGTACACTTTTAAACGTGCCAAGTGATTACAAAGTGCTGTTCTTGCAAGGCGGTGCGATTGCTGAAAATGCTGCAATTCCCTTGAATTTGCTGGACGGCAAGAGTGCAGATTATGCCGTTACGGGCGGTTGGAGCAAGCGTAGCGTGGAAGATGCGCGCGCTTATGGCACGATCAATATTGCCACCAACACTGAAGGTGAAGGTTTCACGCATGTGCCAGATTTTGCGAACTGGAAACTCAATCAGGATGCCGCTTACTTGCATATCTGCACCAATGAAACTTTGCAAGGCGTGGAGTTTGATGGCTTGCCAAATGCGCATGGCGTGCCGATTGTGGCCGATATGTCATCGCATATTTTGTCACGTCCAGTGGATGTGCGCCAATTTGGCGTGATTTACGCAGGCGCGCAAAAAAATATCGGCCCGGCAGGCTTGTGCATTGTGGTAGTGCGTGAAGATTTACTGGGCAAAGCTTCACCGCTCACACCTGCGGTACTCAATTGGAAAGTGCAAGCTGAAAACCAAAGCATGATTAACACACCGCCCACGTATAGCATTTATATAGCGGGCTTGGTGTTTGAATGGTTGCTTGCGCAGGGTGGGGTGGAAGCCATTGAAAAAGTGAATATTGCCAAAGCAAAGTTACTGTACGACGCCATTGATAGCAGCGATTTTTATGTCAATAAAGTGGCCGTCAAAAACCGTTCGCGTATGAACATCCCCTTCTTTTTAAAGGACGAGTCGCTCAATGAGGCGTTTTTAAAAGGTGCAGAAGCACAAGGATTATTGCAGTTAAAAGGTCATCGCTCCGTTGGTGGAATGCGTGCCAGTATTTACAATGCGATGCCTATTGAAGGTGTGCAAGCGCTTGTTACCTATATGAAACAATTTGAAAATCACCATTAATTTCTTACAAAAATGTCAGAAAAACTAAAGCAGCACCGCGATAAAATAGATGCAATAGATGAGCAAATACTAAAGCTTGTCAACGAGCGGGCAGCACTTGCGCGCGCCATTGGCGGCTTAAAAGATGATGGCGTGATTTATCGCCCCGAGCGTGAAGCACAGGTGTTGCGCCGTTTGCAGGCTAATAACACAGGTCCATTGTCGAGTGAAGCCGTCAATAATATATTTCGTAGCGTAATGTCTAATTGTCGCGCGCTTGAAAAAGAACTCGCTATTGCTTTTTTAGGGCCGCTAGGCACTTATAGCGAGGAAGCGGCGTTAAAACAGTTTGGGCTAGGTTGTGGCGCGGTAGTCTGCGGCTCGATAGATGAAGTTTTTCGCACGGTGGAAGCTGGGCAGGCTGATTATGGTGTGGTGCCGGTAGAAAACCCGACCGAAGGTGCAATAGGCTTAACACTGGATTTGTTGCTGACCAGCACGCTCAAAATATGTGGTGAGGTCACGTTGCCAATTCATCACTGCTTGCTTTCACAACAAACAGATATCAACAACATATCGCATGTATTTTCCCATGCACAATCGCTTGCCCAATGCCATGAGTGGTTACATAAAACACTACCACTTGCCGAACTTGAAGCCGTGACCAGTAATGCACGTGCAGCTCAAATGATTCATGATTTGGTATCTGCAGATGGCACTTTTGCTGCAGCGATTGCTAGTAAACGCGCCGCAGAAATATTTAACTTAAATATTCTTGCTGAGAATATTGAGGATGACCCTAAAAACACAACACGTTTTTTAGTGCTGGGCAGACACGCAGTAGCCCCTTCGGGTGCTGATAAAACTTCGTTGGTGATGGTGACAAAAAACAAACCGGGTGCTATGGTTGAGCTATTAGAACCGCTGTCTAGGCATGGCGTGAGCATGACTAAGCTTGAATCCCGTCCTTCTAAACAAAACTTATGGGATTACATCTTTTTTGTGGATATTGAAGGCCATGCCTCTGACGAAAATGTGGCTGCTGCTTTGAAAGAGTGTGAAGCGCGCGCCTCGCTGATTAAAGTGTTGGGTTCATACCCTGTTGCAATTATTTAAAGCATTAAAATCAAAAAAATGATGTTGTGAATTGATACTGGAAAACTCTTGATATGCCACTCAGTGCATCCATGTTGGGCGATAGCGTTTGGAATAAGTTTTCACTTAAATTCAACAACGCACGCCTAGAAGCACATTACAAAAAGTATAGCTTTCCTAAGTTACTCAAGCAGTCACGCCTATCATTATTGCTCATTGCAATGATGTATGAACTCTATGGGGTTTTAGATTACCTGCTAGCTCCGCAAAATTTATTGAGTCAAATCACCGTCATTCGGTCAGCAACAACATTTGTCTTGTTAGCAATATTCATCCTTACTTTTTTTAAAGTGTTTAAAAAGCATCACCAGACATTCCTCACATTTGCACTGTTATTAAGCAGTGCCAGTTTGCTATGGAAAATGACGCTGATTCATCAGAGCATCTTTCCGTATTATTTTACGGGCTTGATATTGCTGATGCTGTGGGTGCATGTGTTTTATATT
>JAKPIR010000125.1 GCA_029549705.1 Pseudomonadota bacterium
TGTGCTGCACTGGCTGCAAGCGTACCTAAAGCCAACATGCGTTCGCTCTCTAAAGCTTTTTCGCGAACTTCAGCCATTTTTTTGTCGTAATCGCGTAGGTTTTGGCCAATACGCGAAATAAAAATCGCCACAATAATTGCACTAATTACAAACCCCAGCCACATGCCGACCAGATGAATGTCTAGTTGCGTGTCGTCGCGCATATGCATGTGCAAATGTGAGAGCGGAATGTGAAAAAACATCAATAAGGTATAGCTGGTAATACTTAAAGCGGCTACTAACCAGGCATACACGGCACGTAGCGCAACCGCAGCTACCGTAATTGGTATCAAAAACATCCAGATAAAAGGGTTGCTGTAACCGCCACTAAAATAAAAAATGAGCGTAAAAACAGCTATGTCGCCCATTAGCTGGAACAATAATTCGCGTTGCGTCGTTTGCACAGAAGTTTGCAGGCGCCACCATGCCAGCACGCTTAAAGCACACAAAATGCCAAGCCCAATCGAGAGCGGCAACACATACAGTGGTATTGAAGCCTGCCTTAATCCAACCATCACAACCAAAAGACAAAGTATTACCACCGCGCGCAACATTATTAAACGCTGCATATTCTGGCGTGTGGCACTAAATAAATTGAGTTGAGAGTGGGGCAAAGGGAATACGCTTAAGTCATCAAGTAACTGTAGCATTATAAAGCCAACATCACCATTATGCCCTGCGACAAATTGTCGCGCGACAATATGCCACATTCCGCATCCCTATGTTTTTGAATACAATCCAGCAATATCAAAAAAATGACAATATTTAGGGACGAAAAAATATGAAAAAAATAGCATTGGCAGTGTTTTTAGCGTGTAATAGCGGACTATTGGTTGCAGAAGAGGCGGCGGTAGAAAACACAGCTGAACAGGTACAGGCAAATGCAACTGATACGCTGACTACACAATTAGAGCCGATGCAAATTCGTGCTGAAGCAATTGCTTCTTCACTGTTATTAGATACACCTTCCACAGCGGGTAGTCGGCTTGATTTAACCCCCAGAGAAACGCCAGCTTCTGTGACAATTGTAGACCGAAATTTAATTGAGCAACGGGGGGCTACTAATACACAAGAAATATTGAAAAGTGTGCCTGGTGTGTTGGCGGCCTCCCCACCCGGCTCTGCAGGTTCGGTTACCTATCGAGGTTTTGGCTCGTCCTCATTGACGCAAATGTTTAATGGCATTACGGTACAGTATGATGCCATTGCTGCAAGGCCCGTAGACAGTTGGATTTATGACCGTGTTGAAGTGGTTGGCGGACCTTCTACCTTCTTATTCGGTGCAGGTGCAGTGGGTGGGTCAATCAATAATATTACTAAGACGGCAAGCCGATCAGGCGACTTCACGCAGGCGCGTGCAAGTTACGGTTCGTTTGATACTTCCCAATTATCATTTGGTCTCAATCGTCAGTTAGGCGATGATGTCGGCGTTAAAAACTATCTTCGCGCCGATATAAATCGAACAAATTCTAATGGGTATGTCGATGGGAATGAGCGTGAGGCTTGGTCTGGCGCATTCTCTTTGTTAACCGATATTACGCCAAATCTTTCTCATACATTAGCGCTTGAGTATCAAAATGAACAGGATGACCGAATTTATTGGGGTACACCGTTGTTAAGGCCCGCTTCTGGTCCGATTGTTGGAAATGGAAAAATTGCGGATGGAACACGTTTTAAAAACTACAATTCAGCCGATGGTATTTATGAGCAAACTGTTAAATGGGGGCGCTCAATCATTGACTTTAAATTAAACGATGCAACTTCAATTCGGAATACTTTTTACCATTATGACGCGCTACGTGATTATCGCAACGTAGAAGTATACAAATACAATGCCACGAATACAGCTGTTGTGCGGTCATCACCTTTGTTGCAAAGACATGATCAGGAGGTCGATGGCGATCGAGTTGAATTAAGCTATAAAACAGATTTAGGCGGGATGAAGTCAGATTGGGTGGCTGGTTTTGACTACAACGTCAATCGACAAACGCGATTCCCAAGATCTTTAACCTTAAATGTAAGCACGGTAAACCCTTACAACTTCACAACAGAAAAGTTTTTTGATATTCCTGGAATGGTTCGTGGCTTTAACCCGCAACGCACAAATCGGGTTGAAACCCTTGCGTTCTTTCTTGAAAATAGAACCAAATTCACCGATCAGTTATCGTTAGTTACTGGCTTGCGT